>CAZQEN010000019.1:1818-19065 GCA_964591605.1 uncultured Planctomycetales bacterium | reverse complement strand
GGTGAACGCAGCATGAGACGAATCGACATCAACGCGTGTTTCGGGCACTGGCAGTACTGGGACCTGCACCACAAGACGCCGGCGGAGCTCGTCGGCCTGATGGACCGGTTCGGGATCGAGCGGGCGGCCGTGCTGAGCCTGCGGGGCGTGTTCGTCGACTGGCGGGCCGGCAACGAGGAGACGCTTGCGGCGGCCGCGCAGTTTCCGGAACGCCTCATCCCCACGGTCACGCTGAGCCCGTTCATGACCCTTGACACGCCGCAGTCGCTTCGCGACTCCGCGTCGCGGGGCGGCCACGGCCGCAGCGGCGTGTCAAAGGTGAACAGCGGCGCGGACGAGCTCCACCGGCTCATCGACGCCGGCGCCCGCGGCGTGCGGCTCTACCCGGCGTTCCACAGCTACCGGCTCGACAGCGCGTTCGTCGACGAGATCTGCCGCGTCGCGGTCGAGCGCGGCGTCCCGGTGATGATCCCGACGCGCATCATGATGAACTGGCGGTTCGTGCCGGTCGCGCCCGATCTGATCGCCGACGTCGTGACCCGTCATCCCCGCACCCAGTTCATTCTCAGCGGCCAGAACTACCTGGCCGAGTATCAGACGGTCATCAAACTCATGCACCGGGCCCCGAACACGTGGTATGAGTTCTCGTGCATGCAGGGTTTCGGCGCCATCGCCCGGCTGGTGGCCGAGGTGGGCTCGGCTCGCGTGCTGTTCGGCACCGGCGCGCTGCTCCACTATCCCGCCTGTAACGTGGCCAAGCTCGACGGCGCGCCGCTCGAAGCGTCTGATCGCGAGGCCATCGCCTGGCGAAATGCGGCCCGTCTGCTGGGTCTGGCTTCATGATCCAGCGAAGCGGGCGTCCTGCCCGCCCCTGATCGCAGATGGTGAGGGAATGATGCACTGTTTCCGGCGAATGTCCCTGTCGGTGATGCTGGTCGCTGTTTTCGCAGCTTCTGCCCGAGCTGCCCAGGTGCCCGCCCCTGCCGGATCCGCCCCGGCCGACGAGCAACGCGCGCTCGCGACCTACGTCGCGGCCGTCACCCAGGGCGCGGGCCTCATGCCCTGGCAGAAATCAGGCCCCTCGCCCGCGGAGCAAACCTTCCGCGACCAGATCGAGCACCGCAAGGATGAACTGCTCGCCAGCCGCAGCGAAGTCCGGCATCCCGTGCTGCTCACCGATGCCCAGATCGAACAGGCCCGGCGCAACATCGACACAGCCGACTGGGCCCGCCACTGGTACAAGCAGCAGTTGGAGATCGCCAAGTACGTCGCTGCCCAGGATGACGGCTATGTCGAGCGGATGATCCCCGAGCTCACGCCGACCCACACCTACGGCTTCACCTGCCCGAACTGCGTCGGCCGCAAGTCACAGGAGGGCGTCGGGCTTTCCATCTTCCAGTGGGACCACCGCCGCCCCGACGTCTGTTCCTGCGGCGCCTGCGGTCACGAGTATCCGAGCCAGCGATACCCGGAAACCGCCCGGCTCGTCTGCCCCCGCTCGGGCCAGACGTTCACGTATTACCTCACTGAGCAGGAGCGCGAGCATCCCGACGATCGCAGCGGCCGGTACGCATATCACTGGGTCAGCCGCCCCATCCACGTCAGTTTCACCGGCGCGATCCGCCACGCGAAGATCGGCTTCATGATCGGCGCCGCCCGCAGCCTGGCCCTCGCCTATCGGATGACCGACGACCAGCGCTATGCGCGCCGGGCCATTCAGATCCTCGTGCGCCTCGCACACTGCTATCGCCAGTGGCTCTACCACGATTACTGGGACACCGTGGCCGACTGTGACCCGATCTACGCGGCGTGGCACGACAAAGCGCTGCCCATGGAGTGGAAGCGGCATCTCTGCAGCGGCGCATACAAGAACGACCAGCCGGATCAAGCGGCCATGCTCCAGAATTACTGGGGCGCCGGCCGCATTCATCCCAGCACCGACGGAATCGGCCATCTGGGCGTGATCGCGCGGGCCTACGACCTGGTCCACGACGCCCACGGCCGCGACGGGCAACCGCTCTGGAGCGATGCCGCCCGCCGGCGCGTGGAGCGCGATCTGATCCTCGAATACCTGATGGGTGCCGAACCGTTCGTCGGCGGCGCCGGCGCGGCGACGGCCGTCAACAACAAGACGCCCGGCGTCTACCACGCGATGGCCGTCGTCGCCCAATGTCTCGGTCTGGCCGCTATGGCCGACACCGCCCTCCGCGGCTACGAGGCCGTGCGCGACCAGTCGTTCCTGTACGACGGCTTCTCAAAGGAGAGCCCCGCCTACACCAACATGTATCTCGCGTCGCTCGTGCAGATCCCGGAAGTCCTGCATGGCTTTCAATGGCCCGCCGGCTTTCCGTCCCGGCAGGGGAGCGTGGATCTTTATGCCAGCGATGAGCGTCTGCGGCTCATGTTCCGCGCCCTGATCGATCAGCTCTGCCCCGATGGACGGTATCCGCCGCTCTCGGACACCACCGATGGATCGGTCCCGGCCGCACACCTGCTCGAACTGGGTCTGCGGCGGTTCCCTGAGTACTACGACGGCAGGATGCCCGCGCTCTCGAATGGCGAAGGCCGCACCGAATATGCCATCTTCAACCTCAGCCCCGAGCAACTCGCCCGTGATGCAGGTGAGCTCAACTTGCCCGAGATCCTCTTCCCGGCATGGATGACGGCCATGCTGCGCCACGGCAGCGGCCCCCAGGCCTCGATGCTGACCCTGACTTTCTCCCCATCCGGCGCGCATCGACATGCCGACAACCTCTCCGTCTTCTATATCGACCGCGGCCGGACGATCCTCGGCGATCAAGGCTACGTCGGCGACATGCCGCTCAACAACTGGATTCACAGCACAGTCAGCCACAACCTGGTGATTGTCGACGACGCTGAGCAGCGCCACCGGCAGACCGGCCGCGAGCGCAGGCCGCGTCTTCGCCGCATGTTCACCTCGCCGCGGCTCTCGCTGACCGAAGCCGCCTCGGACGTGTACGACCAGTGCCGCCAGTACCGTCGTCTCGTGGCCTTGATCAAGGGACCCGGCGCTCAGACCTTCGCGGTGGACGTTTTCCGCGTCAGCGGTGGTGACCGGCACGACTATCGCATCTTCAGCGAACTGGCCTCCAGCGATGCGCCCGAGGGGCGGATCACCTTCCGCGGTTTGACCATGCCGGCCGAGCCGCCTCTGCCTCAGGTCGGTGCGAGTCTCGACAAGGCGGATATCTTCGGTCTGCGCGACGTGCGAAGCGTGGCGTCTCCCCCGCCCGAGTGGGAAGCCACATGGGAGCAGCCGGATCGCCGGTACCGCCTCTGGATGCTCACCCCCGCCGATCGCGTCGAAGCCTCCAACGGTCCGGGTCAGGAGACACGCGAGCAGGCCGGCCGCCGGGTTCGCTACCTCGATGTCCTCCGCGAGGGGAAAAACTTCGAGAGCACGTTCGTCGCGGTGCACGAGCCGAGCGGACCTGACGGCCGCATGCCGATCGAGCGGGTCGAACGCCTGCCGCTCCCTGCGAGCGCAGGCTCCGACGCAGTCGCCCTCCGCATCATGTCTGCCTGGGGTACCTACCTGATCTTCAGCGACTGCGAGACACCGGCGGAGGCGGACGGCGTCCGGTTCCAGGGGGCGTTTGGCGCGCTGTATCGTTCGCCCGGCGACCCGCGTTGGCTGATCACGTCGGGTGCCCGTACATTGACGACCGGCGGCATTGGTTTCGAGAATGACACGCCGTCGTGGTCGGGCCGGATCCTCGAGCAGAACGCGCAGACACTGACCGCTGACAGCGCGGCTCCGGACGACGGGATGGCCCAGGCCGGCGGGGTGACACCCTATGTGCTGGTCGAAATGAATGAGGGTCTGGTCACGGGCCTGCCCGTGCGGCAGGTGCGCGGCTCACGGATCCAGGTCGACCGCTTTCCGCCGCCGCCGTCGTCGTCCTTTCGGCTGGATCGCGTCCGGTTCATCGAGGAACCGGGATCATGAGGCAGGCGCCGTGATTTCAATAAACCATTGTCTCTCCGTGTCGATCGCCTGGCTAACCTGCGTCAATTCCGCACTGGCCTGGCCTGGCCACGACTGGGACGAGTGGAAGAAGGTCACGACCTGGAAGCAGCCTTCCACACGCACGCCTCAGAGCGGTCACCGGCTGCTCATCCCGCCCCTTGCGTCGAGCCCGGACGCACCGCAGGGCATCGACACGATCAAGGGCTGGGAGCAACGGCGCCGGGTGTTCGCGACGGCGATTGAGGAGGTTATAGGAGGCGTCTGTCCCGGCGCGGCGACGGCCGCCACTGCCCCTGCCCGCGGCGAGCCGCGCGTGGAGATGATCCGGGAGGAGCAGTTCGACGATCACACCCGCCGTCACCTGCGCATCCGGACCGAGCCCGACGACTGGATTCCCGCCTGTCTGCTGATCCCACGCCGCGCCTCGGGACGGCTCCCCGCGATGATCTGCCTGCATCAGACCGTCGCGCAGGGCAAGCAGGAGCCGCTGGGCATCAAGGGCGATCCCGAACTCGCGTTCGCCCAGGAACTCGTCGCCCGCGGGTATGTCTGCATCGCCCCCGATGTCATCGGCTTTGGCGAGCGCATTCCCGAGGGAACGCAGCCCTATCACGACAGCATCAGCTTCTATCGCCGCCACCCCGGCTGGTCGTTCATGGGCAAGATGGTGTGGGATGTGACGCGCATCGTCGATTACCTGAGGACGTGCCCCGAGGTCGATCCGCTGCAGATCGGGTGCATCGGCCACTCGCACGGGGCGTACGGAACGCTCTTTGCCGCCGCATTCGACCCGCGCATCAGCGTTGCCATCGCAAGCTGCGGCTTCACCACCTTCCGAAGCGACCCGACGCCCAACCGCTGGTCGCACCTGACCGCGCTGATCCCGCAGATCGGCGACTATCTGCCCGGCGTCGAAGAGATCCCGTTCGACTGGCAGCACATCTGCGCGATGATCGCCCCGCGGTCGCTCTACGTCTGGTATACGACCCAGGACGACATCTTCCCCAACACCGACAACCTCGACGCAATGTTCCGCGACGTGCGCAGCGTCTACGGCCTGTACGGGGCCGCCGACGAGCTGGTCTGGAAATCGATGGCCGGCCCCCACAAGTTTCCGAAAGCCGCCCGCGAAGAAGCGTATCGCTGGCTCGCACAACGCCTCTTCCCGACGGGCGACCTGCGAACCACCCCGCAAACACGCAAGCAATGGGAGGCACAGCGCGAGTTGCTGCGGCGCGTCATCATGCGATCTCTGGGCAGTGTTTCTCCTGCGCCCGAGTCTGTTGAGGTCAAGCTGCTCGATAAAGAGGCGACGGGCAGGTACGAACGTCGCCTCATCGAATACGCCGTCGGCCGTGAGGAGCGGGCGAAGGCCTATCTTTGCATCCCGCCGGCGAAGACGGCCACGCCCGGCGTGCTCGTTCTCCACCAAACGACGGTCGAGGGCAAACGCGAATCCGCCGGCCTGGCCGGTGACGCGTCGCTCGCCTTCGGGTCGGAGCTGGCCGATCGCGGCTATATCACGCTCTGTCCCGATTCGATCGCCGCGGGTGAGCGCGTGGACCCGCCCAAACCCTTCGACACACGCGTGTCATACCAGCGGCATCCGCACGTCTCCGCGATGGGTAAAATGCTCGCAGATGCCCGCATCGCGCTCACCGTGCTGGCGAAAACGGAGGGCGTCGACGCCCGTCGCCTGGCCGCCATCGGCCATTCGCTCGGCGCGGAAGAAGCGCTCATGCTGGCCGCGTTCGACGAGCGCGTGACCGCCGTCGTCGCCAGTTGCGGTTACGCCACCTTCCGTGCCGAATCCAACCGTCTGCGCTGGGCCCGTGACGAGTGGTTCAGCTACATGCCTACCCTGCGCCCGGTGTTCCAGCGCGGCGATCTGCCCCCCTGGGACTGGGATGATGTCGTCCGGCTCATCGCCCCCCGCGCCCTTTATCACCACAGCACCCGCGACGACGACATTTTCACCGAGTCGGAGAGTGCGTTCGACGCTGCCGAGGCCTCACGCGCCGTCTGGCGGCTCTACGGCCGACCGGACGCACTCGTCAACGTGCTGCGTCCCGGCAAACACGGCATCAGCCCCGAAACCAAAAGCGAGATGTACACATGGCTCGACCGCCAACTGCGTCCGTGACACGACCTGCATCGCAGCCGCACCGCGCATCAGAGCCGCGCCCGTCAGGAAGCGATTCTTCATGTCTCGCCTGTTCCGCTCCCTCCCGGTCGCGGGCCGGAGGGGGTAGGCAGCTTCAGCCGGTGCAGGTGGCCATCGCGCTGGTCGTGTTGATGGCCGGCGCGACCGCGAACATCGCCCAAGCCGCCGACACGCCGCCGCTCAAGCAGGCCGCCGTGCTCTACCCCGCCCACCTCATCACGAAAGCCCGGCGCAACATCGAGCGCTACGACTGGGCGAAAGACATCGCCCGGCCCATCGTTGAGACCGCTCAGCCCTGGATGAAGATGTCTGACGACGAGCTGTGGGACCTGATGTTCAGCAACGGCATCAAGCGCTCCTGGATGGTCTGGTCGAACGGCCACTGCCCGAGCTGCAGGAAGTCCGTTCCCATGTATACGTGGAAGATGGATGCGCTCAAGCATCCGTGGAAGACGCAATGTCCGCACTGTGATGAGTTCTTCCCCAAGAACGACTTTCACGCCTTCTACCGCTCCGGTCTCGATGAACACGGCGTGTTTCAGCCCGCCCGCGCGGACCGCTCGCTCCTGTTCAACGCCGAACACCCGGGGAAGGACGACCCGATGCGGACGTTTGGTGTTGACGATGGCGAAGGCTACGTCGACGGCGAAAAACGCTGGCGCTTCATCGGCGCCTATCTCATCTTCGGTCAGTGGAAGCAGGCGATCGTGGCCGGCGTCCGCAACCTCGCCGCCGCCTACGCCGTCACCGGCGATTCCACCTATGCCCACAAGGCGGGCGTCCTGCTCGACCGTGTCGCCGACCTCTACCCGACGTTCGATTTCGGCAAGGAGGGCGTGATGTATGAAGGGCCGCCCCGCGACGGGTACATCTCCACCTGGCACGACGCCTGCGTCGAGGTGCGCGAGCTGGCCATCGCGTACGATCAGGTCTTCGAGACCCTGCGCGAGGATGGGAAACTGGTGCGGTTCCTTGCGGACAAGGCCCGCCGCTACAAGCTGTCGAACCCGAAGGAATCGTTCGCTGACGTGCAGCGCAACATCGAGGAGCGCATCTTCCGGGACACCGTCGCCCATCGCCAGAAGATCGAATCCAATTACCCTCAGACGGACATCACCATGGTCATGCTCAAGACGGTGCTCGAATGGCCCGGGAACCGGCCGGAGGTCATGACACTCATTGAGGAGATCGTCCGCAAGTCCACCGCCGTCGACGGCATGACCGGCGAAAAAGGACTGGCGGGCTACACGCGGCTTGCGCCCAACAGCCTGGCGGAACTGCTGGGCTTATACACCCGCGTTGACCCGATGTTCCTCAAGGACCTCCTGCAGCGGTATCCGCGCCTGCATGAGACCTACCGGTTCCACATCGACACCTGGTGTCTGGACCGCTATTACCCTGAGATTGGCGATACAGGCGCGTTCGCCCGGCCGGTGGAACAATACGCGGGTGTGAGCTTCTCGAAGAATCCCGGTCTCGGTCCGTCGGCGGCCGGATTCCTGTGGGAGCTCTATGAGCAGACCCGGGATGCGGCGTTCGTTAAAGTGCTGTACCGCTCCAACGGAAACCGCGTCGAAGGTCTGCCCTACGACCTGCTTGCGGATGATCCCGCGGCGTTTCAGCAGCAGGTGCGAAGCGTGATCGAACGGGAGGGAACCGACCTGAACCTGCGCAGCGTCAACAAGCAGCAGTGGCACCTGGCGGTTCTGCGCAGCGGGGTGGGCCCCGACACGCGGGCGGTGTGGATCGACTATGACTCCGGCGAGCGTCACGGCCACGCCGATGCCATGAACCTGGGCCTCTTTGCCAGAGGGCTCGATCTGATGCCCGATTTCGGGTATCCGCCGGTTCAATTCGGCGGCTGGGGCGCGCCGCGAGCGGTGTGGTACACGCTGACGGCTGCTCACAACACCGTCATGGTCGACGGCCAGAACACGCGCTCGGGCGGCGGCAAGACCACCCTCTGGGCTGAGGGAAAGCGTTTTCGTGCCATCCGCGCATCGGCTCCGGCCCTCATCGGCGGCCAGCAGTACGAGCGCACGATTGCGATGGTCGATCTGTCGGAGCAGGACTTTTACGTGCTCGATATCTTCCGCGTCGTCGGCGGAACCGACCACATCAAGTTCATGCGCAGCCATTTCGGCTCCATCAGCACCCTCGGGTTGGACCTCACGTCTGCCGGGCCGCCGCCCACGGTGACCACCGCCATGCAGATGCGCAGCTTCCAGCGTGACGAGCAGCCGGAGCCAGTGTGGAGCGTTGACTGGCGCATCGAGGATCTCTACAAGCTGCTGCCGCCTGATTCACGGGTGGGCCTGCGCTATATCGACCTGACGGCCGGGGCCACGGTCTTCACCGCCGAGTCGTGGGTGAACACGACCCTCTTTTCTGGCGATCAGGATGCCTGGATCCCGACGATTCTGGTCCATCGCCGCGCAGAGACCGCACCGCTGGCGAGTGCGTTTGTCAGCGTCATTGAACCGCACGGGGGTTCGTCGAGCATCACCGCCGTGCGGCGGCTGGCTGTGACCGCCGCGCAGAGCGAGGTGCCGGGAGACGCCGACGTCGCCGTGGAGGTCGAGCTGAAAGACGGCCGGCGGGATCTGTGGATGGCCGCCGACGTCGAGGATCCACTCAAGCGGAGGCCGGAGCGACGCAACTCGACGCTGCTCGTTCAGAAGGACCACCGCTTCGAGTCAGATGGGGAGTTGGGCTGGGTCCGGCTCGATGCGAACGGGCGCATCCAGCGGGCGGCCCTGTGCCGCGGGGCCGCGCTGCGGGTCGGAGAGACGGCGGTGCGGTTGAAGGGATCGGTCGATTTCGTCGAGATGCGCCTGGAGGGTGATCAGGCGTCTGTGGAGGGTGGAGCGGCGGAGGGGATCGAAGTGCGCCGCGCAGCGAGAGAGTGAAGCTGCTCCGCAATCATCCTCTGCCCGTGCGGTGCGTCGCCCAATTGCGTTGCGGTGACGCATTCTTGCGTCGCGGCGTCCTCCCAATTCCCGTCATCGAGACCCCACTCCTCGCTGCGCGAGGGATGGGTCACCCCGTCCACCCCGTCGTCACCTGTACGACGGCTGAGTCGCGGCGCCGGCGCGCATCATCTGGGCGGCGCCGACCTCTTCAAACCGCTTCAGGTCGGTCCAGAACGTACCCGGGCCGGCGAAGATCATCCGGATCGAGTCGGGCTCGAATCTGTCGGCGAACGTGTAGAGGTTGTAGGCCGCGGGCGATCCGAACGCGCCCACCAGCATCTTCTTGCCGTCCGCCTCGGCCTGCTTCTTTAGCTTTTCCACGTCCGCCTCGGCCCGGCCCAGCAGCTCGGTCTTTTCGGCCTCGAGGGTGGCGATCTGCTGCTCGAGTTTGGCCACCTCGAGCCGGCCCTGGGCCTCGATCTCGGCCGCCTTGCGCTGGCCCTCGGCCAGCGTGGTTGCCACTTTCTTGCGCGTCTCCGACTCGATCTGCTCGCGCGTGATGTCCACCTGCTTCTTGGCCTCTTCCAGGAGGGCCCGCTTCTGCTCGGTCACCTGCAGCTTGGTGTTCGTGATCTGCCGCTCAATGGCCAGGAAGCTGTCCTGGATCGCCGTCTTCAGGTCCGCTTCGCCCGCCACCGGCTGGCCCTCGCGCGTGTACACGTCGATCGTGCTGATCAGCGCCAGCAGCAGCTCGATGTTCTTCTGCCGACACACGTCGCGCAGCACCGTCGAGAGCACGTGCTGGAACTCCTCGCGCCGTTCGCCCTGGATGAAATCCCGCGCCTCGTACAGCGACCCCTGGTTCCGGCAGATCGACCGCAACTGCGGCTTGATCACCTTCTCGAGCACCTCGTCGGTGGCGCCGAACTCGTTGATCACCTCGGCCGCATGACGCGGGTGCAGCCCCCACACCACCGTGACGCCCAGCTCGATGTCAAAGCCCGACTTCGACGGAAACCGGATCGTATCCTGCGACGTGCGGTTCGAGATCTGCGAGAACTCGTTGTAGCCCACCTCGGTGATCTTCACCCGAGCTACGTTGGGGTTGAGGTAATAAACCCCCGGCGGCAGCACATCCCGCAGCGTGCCGCGCTGATCGCCGGTCGCGAGCGGACGGATGCGCTTGGTCGCCTGGGTGACCGAGGTGGTCGGGCGCGTCTCGTTGCCCATCATCGTGCCGGCGTCGATAGGCAGGTCGGGCACCTCGATCATCTCCGGCTGCTGGCCGAGCTGGTTGGTGACGACTCCCACGAAGCCCGCCGGAATCACGTAGGCGGGGGCCTTCTTCACCTCATACTCGTACGGATTGATCCGGTACACGCCGGGCGTGAGGACTTCGCGGATGATGCCCGTGTACGGGCTGTCGCGGCTGACGACGGCCGCTCCAGAGGGGTCGGGTTTCCCGCTCTTGCGCGTGAGAATGCCCACCTCGGGCAGTTCTCCGCCGAGCATGCCGCCGGCTGGAAGCTTGCCGCCCGGCAGCCGCTCGACCCCGTGCACCCACGTCCACGTCTCGGGCCGGCCCGCCTTGATCTCGACGAGCGGAACGAGCTCCGTGTCCCAGAAGATCGGGTTGAGGAAGTAGCGCCCGGGCCCCCAGGTCTCGCGCTGGATGCCTTTCTGACCGGGCTCGGCGACCGTCTGGCCCGCCTCCATCGGATCGCCGCTCTTGGCGATGCGAATCAGGCAGTAGCCCGGCGGCACATAGACGCGAAAGGCCATCCAGTACACCGCGGTGGTGAGACCCGCGAGGATCAGCGCGAGGCCGATCACGAGCTTCACGAGTCGGGCGATATTTCCCGCGAAAAACCGCATGAGACTCATTGATCCGCTCCTTTCTGATCGGATGCGCTCAATACGGGACTCGGTGAGCCCGCAGGTCCGCCGTTTCTTGAACTCTGGCGATCGGAGCTGACCGGCCTGGCCGAAGCCGGCTCTGCCGGTGAGGCCACCGGCTTTCCGGGCCCGGGCGGGGCCGAAGCCCCAGGCAGCGCCGAGAACTCGCGGAGGATGTCCGCCAGCGGCCCTTCGGTGCTGGTCAGGACCGATCGCACGGCCGGGGCCACCTTCTGAAGGAACGTATAGCGGGCGTACGCGTGCCCGTCGCCGAAGGCGTTGACCGCCGCCTGAAGCGGCTCCGCCTCCGCCTGGTAATTAAACAGCACCACCTTCGCGTCGGCCTGTCCGCGGGACAGGATGGCTTCGGCCTGCTTGCGGGCGGCCTCCAGCGTCAACCGCGCGACTTCGAGCCGCTGCGTGGCCTCCGTGACGGCCACCGCCATCGTCTGCTCGGCCTGCACCACGCTGGTCACCACCTGCTTATTGGCGTCGCCCAGCTCCTTCTGCTGGTTGGCGAGCTGTTCCTGCTCCACAAGTTTGGCCTTGGCCTGTGCTTCGGCGATCTCATTCTCGTAGCGGGTCAACGTCTGGTCCGCCATCTCACGCTCGCGGATGACCGAGCGCACGGCTTCAGGCGGTTTGAGCTCACGCACGTTCACCGCCTTGATGATCACACCCTGATCGCGGCACTTGGACCGCAGGTCGGCGACCAGCTTTTTCTGGAAGGCCTCCCGCGCCCCGATGAAGTCGCGGGCGGTCATCTTGGACCCCTGGATGCGGGCCAGGCTCATGGCGTAGGGCCGGATCACCTTGGTCACGACGTCGTCGAGATCACCCACTTCCACGGTCAGTGCAGGAACACGTTCGGGATAGACCGCCCATTCGACCGTCGCCTCCATGCGAATGGTGAATCCGTCGTCGGAGGGGAACTCGATCGCCTCATTCTGCAGCATGTCGTAGCGCTGGCTGCGAGCGTCCACCAGATCAACCCGGATCTCGTAGGGGTTGAGATTGAAGTACGTCCCCGGCCCCAGGGTGTCGGGCTGCACACCGCGGGCGCCGGCCGGCTGCACGTATTCATTCGGATCGCTCGGCCGATCGCCCGAAAGCTTGGTCTGGACCCCGATCCAGCCTTCGGGCACCAGGATCTTGTCAAAGAGCCGCACCTCGTAGGCCAGTGTGTTGATGTCGTGACGGCCGGGCGGGAGCGTCCCCGCCACCGGCCCCCGCTCATCCGGCAGCGTGGCCACCGTCTTGCCCGCGGGCAGCGGCTTGCCGTACTTGCGGATCACCACGCCGAACTGGGACTCTGGGATCAGCGTCGCCTTGATCTTGATGCGCTTGAACCAGATCGGTGAATAGAAGTGGCGGCCCTCCTTGAGGACCTCATAGCGGACGCCCTTGTGGTGATCGCGGATGTACTGCTCGCTTCGGCCGGTCTGGCGGGCAATCGCTGCAACGAGCGCGGGATAGAGCACGACCTGATCGTTGAACTGGCCGGGCAGCACCTTGCCGGTTTTGTTGATCAGCACGAGCAGCTCATTGGCGTCCACCTCGACCCGCTTGATGTACCAGTAGTAGAAGGGATAAGCCAGTAAAAACACCAGCAGGGCAATCCACAGGCCCCGGCCGGGCAGATGCGGGAAGCTGCCCGGGCTGAAAGGACGGCCCCTTCCGGACCCGGACCCCGGTGCGTAGGCTGATTCGCCGGTAGGGAACTCCGTGCGTTCGCGTGTGCTCATGGCAGACTCCCCTGAGAAGGAATTCGCTGCGGTCCGGTTGCCGCGGTCCTGTCGCCGCCGGCTGTCACCGCGATTCCCGCATGGCGACCGCGCCTCCACCCGGACGGCCGGCGGCCATCACGTACGGGCATCCAAGAGCCTTCGCCCGCACTGTGAGCAGTAAGCGGCCCGGGCGGGGTTGGGATGCCGGCAATTCTCGTTGGAACAGATGCGTTCGGGCTCGTCCGGCGGTGCCGGCGGCCTGTGCGGTCCGGCCGGCGGCTTCGACCGCCGCGCCGACCGCACCAGCAGCAGACCGGTCACGACGATGACCGCGACCACCCCGAGCATCATGTTTTCAGGATTGAAAGGCATATTCGGCCACCGCGCAAAACCGGGTACGTTCACACAGCCGACCGCCGCCTGCCGCAAAGGGCACGATTCCCGCCGTCAGGCGCCTCGTGCTTCGTGCGGGCGCATGAAGAGTACCATACCCTCGCCCGCTTCGCGATTATGAAAAGCAGCCACGTTTGGAATCGATCTAAGTCGCGTCGCAGGCGTGCCTTGTGCGATCGCGGCCCATTCGAGGCCGCGTCCCGCCCGGCCGGCGGGGCCTACCGGTAGGCTTCGGCGACCGAGTTGTACACGGCGTCGGTGATGACGCCTTCGTCGTGGATCTGGTCGAGGGAGGCCTTCATCGTCTGCATGCCGTAGCGCTGGCCGGTGGTGATGACGTTACGCAGGTGGAAGGTGCTGCGGTTACGCATGACGTTGCGGACGGCGTCGGTGGCAACGAGGATTTCGCAGGCCACGCGTTTCCCGCCGTCTTTGGTCGGGAGCAGCTCCTGATGAATGATGCCCCGCAGCGCCTCGGCCAGGAGCGTGCGGATGTGCCCGTCGCCGCCGTCGGGGGCGTACGAGATGAGCCGCTCGATGATCTTGTCGATCGAGATGATGTGCAGCGTCGATAGCACCAGCACGCCGGTCTCGGCGGCGGTCAGGGCGATCTTGATCGTCTCGTAGTCGCGCATCTCGCCGATGGCGATCACGTCGGGGTCCTGGCGCAGGGCGGCCCGCAGGCCGCGGTTGAACGACTGCGTATCTTTGCCCACTTCTCGCTGCCGGATGATCGATTTCTTGTTGACGTGCACATATTCGATCGGGTCTTCGATCGTGACGACGTGCTGGCGCTTCGTGCGGTTGATGAGGTCGATCATCGCGGACATCGTCGTGGTCTTGCCCTGGCTGGTCGAGCCGGTGATGAGGATCAGTCCGTGGGGGGCGAGCGGGAGCTGCGAGACGACTTCGGGCATCTTGAGAGCTTCGAGCGGCATCGGCTCGCTGGGCAGCAGCCGGATGACCGCCCCCACGTCGCGGTCGTTGTAGCTGACGTTGACGCGGTAGCGGTGCTTTTCCATGTCGGCGGTCATGAAGTCCAGGTCGAGCGTCTGCTCGAACTCGGCGATCTGCTCGGGCGTCAGCAGGGCGTAGGTGAGCTCCTGGGCCAGGCGGGCCGGAATCGGCTCCTTGGTGATCGGCAGGAGCTCGCCCTCGACCCGCAGGAGCACGGGCGAGCCGGCGACGATGTGCACGTCGGTGGCTTTCTTGGTGCGGGCGACGCTCAGAATGCTCTGGATGTCGATCATGCCGGGACCACTCGTCGAAGATCACTCGTGCATCGCACCCCTGGTGGCACCGGCGCTCCGTGGCCGACGGGGCCGCCCGGCGACCCACGGCGGATGCCCAGGCGCCCGCCGTGATCAGGCGCTGCGCACCAGTATAGCCGAGGGGAAAGTCGAAAGTCGAAACGCCGAAAGCCGAAAAGGGAGCAGGCGGCTATCCGACGCGCAGGGCCGAAACCACGCAATGACGCATGGCCTGACGCGTCGGCCACAGGCCGCCCAGGATGCCGATGATCAGCGAGACCAGCAGCGACCACGCGACATGCACGGCCCGCACGCGGACGATGAAGGCAACGGAAGTGAACGTGGTCCCTCCCACCAGGTCGCGTGTCGGCCCGCCGAACAGGATCGACAGGGCGGCTGCGATGCAGCCCAGACATCCGCCGACGAGTGCGATCAGGATGGCTTCGATCAGCAGGCTGGCCAGCACCACGTTGTTGGAGAAGCCGACCGAGCGGAGCATCCCGATTTCGTGAAGCCGCCCCGTGAGGGACGAATGGAACGTGTTCATCGCGGCAAACACCGCGCCGACGCCCATGATCGCCATGATGAGCAGGGCCATGCCCTCCACCATGCGGGCATTGTTGCTCTGGCCGGCATAGTAGATGTCCTCGCGAATGCCGCGAAGGGCTATCGCCGAGCTTCCGATGCGTTTGATTGCCGCCTCGACCTGCGAGGCGTCGGGCGAGAGGAGTCTGACCACCGCGCTCGAATACATCTCGCGCCGATACGCGGATGCGACGTTGGTGAGGTGTCCCCATAACTCGCTTTCATGGGGCCCGGCGCCGGCGCGGAACATGCCGACGATTTCGAACGTGTCATCGCCGCAGGCGATCCGGGAGCCGATGCCGAGGTTCTCAAACTGTCGTGCGGCGGCCTCACCCACCACCATCTCGTTCGCACCTTCCTTAAACCACCTTCCGGACGTCAATTGCACGACCGGGTGCACCTCCCGGGCCACCGCGAGATCCACGCCGCGGACGGCCAGAGCGGCGATGGCCCGGGTGACGTCTCCGCTTCGCACGACGTTCGTCTGAGCGGCAACCTCGGGCGAAACCAGCGGCCGACCGTTTGCCGACGTGGCGATCTGGGGCAGCGAGGTCAGACGCTGCGCGTCAGTGGGCGCCAGGGCGCTGTTGCTCTCGGCCGTGGCCGCTTCGGCCAGGACGATCACGTTCTTCGGATCCGCCGCAATGCTCAGGGCCCGGCGCAGACCGTCGGCCAGGGCCAGCAGGTAGCAGAAAACGCCGATCATCACGGCGACACTGCCCAGGACGGTGATGCTCCCCAGCGCGCGCGACCGCAGGCTCCTCAGGTTGTAGCCTGCCAGCAACAGCAGCGTCTGCCAGGTGAACTTCGTGATCAACCCGTCTCCCGTAAAGCGGTGGTGACCGAGGCGCGGGCGACGTGGACCGCTGAGGGGACGACGGCCAGGCAGGTGACGAGCAGGCCCATGGATGCGCCAAGCGCCGTCGTCTCGAGCGAGACGGAGACGGTGGGGAAATAGGGGATGCTCAGTCCCGACGCCTCGGAAATCCCGAACACCAGGAGCGCCGCGAGGCAGCCCACGCCTCCCATGAGCCCCATCAGCATCGATTCCATCAGCAGCATCCCGATCAGGTGCGTGGTCGAATAGCCCAGCGATTTCATCACCGCCAGCTCGCTGAGGCGTTCGCGGACGCAGGAAGAGACCGTGTTGCAGATCACGAGCAGAATCGAGGCCAGTACGAGCATGCCGACGTTGCGGATGATCGTGGGGATATCGCCGAACATTTTCGTGAACTGGGCGACGAACGACTCTTCGAGCTCCGACATCGTCGGGTGCGGGCTGTTGGCGAAACACTCATCAATCGCTGTCCGCACGGTGCCGAGCTGCTCGGGAGAGGTGACCCTGACCCAGTAGATATTAACAGAGCTGTTGTATTCTTCAGGCATGATCGCATTGGCGCGGAGCGAGTCGAGCAGGTAATCGAGTGGAAACGCGAACACGTTCGAATAGCCGGTCGCCTGCGTGATGCCCACCACGTTGAACTCGAGCTTCAGATAGGGGGCAATGGTGCTCTTGAGCACCACGCGGCTTCCCGGCCTCCATCCCGCCCTTTCGGCGAGCCCCGCGCCCACCACGGCCGCGGTCCGCTGGCGGTGCCAGGCATCGAGTTCCTGGGAGCTCAGGTGGAAGTCCTCGAAGACATGCGGAAACGACTCGCGTTCCACCGCCATCGAGGGGAACTGTTCCTGGCTGCGCTCCTGCCGGCCGCCGAACCAGCGCATGCCGCAGACGCTGGCCACGCCCGGCAGCGCGGCCAGCGTGGCGCGCTCGCCCAGCGGGAGCAGCTTGATCATCGTGGTCTTGTGGTGAACGACCAGCCGGAGCTGGGCGGCCGAGGCCTCGGCCACCGACTGCATGGCGCTCAGCGTCGCCATGAGCATCGTGAAGAGAAACAGCGAAACCGCGAGCGAACCCACCGTCAGCGCCGTGCGCATCCGGCTTCGCCACAGATTCCGCCATACAAGAACAAACCACGTCATGCGAGGGGGACATTCTATTCAGGCATGAACGGTTCGTCCATGGCTCAGCAACCGGCGGCGCCGAGTCCGGGCGGAGCGGCATGGATGCGCCTGCGACTCTCGAACCAGGGCCAAAGGCTCACGCGGTCCTCATACCACGTGGCTTTGACATGCCACCCGATCGAAGAGCGTGCCCGCTCCCGCGGGCTGGAGAGAAACCGGCGGTCGCAACACATCTGAGTCACGCCGGGGTCGGCGGCGTCGTGAGCAGGTCGGGCACGACGTGGCCGTGGACGTCGGTGAGGCGGTAGCGGCGGCCCTGGTAGTGGTACGTCAGCCGCGTGTGGTCGATGCCCAGCAGGTGCAGGAC
>CAZQEN010000019.1:0-1718 GCA_964591605.1 uncultured Planctomycetales bacterium | reverse complement strand
TCGCCGCCCCAGATCACCAGCGTGTCTTCGAGCATGCCGCGCTGCTTGAGGTCCTTGATCAGCGCGGCGCCGCCCTGGTCGACCTCTTTGGCCATGCCGGGAATCGCCTGCGGCAGGCCGGCGTGATGGTCCCAGCCGGGGTGATAGAGCTGGATGAAACGCACGTCGCGCTCGGCCAGGCGCCGGGCGAGCAGGCAGTTGGCCGCGAAGGTGCCGGGCTTGGCGGCCTCAGGACCGTACAGATCGAGGACGCTCTGCGGTTCCTTCGAGATGTCGGTCACTTCCGGCACGCTCGTCTGCATGCGATAGGCCATCTCGTACTGGGCGATGCGCGATTCGATTTCGGGGTCGAGTTCGGCGGTGAACGCCAGCTTGTTGAGGGCGCTGATCTTCTCGAACATGGCCCGCCGGCCGCTCTTGCAGACGCCGTCGGGGTCGGAGAGGTAAAAAACGGGGTCGTTGCCCGAGGCGAAACGCACGCCCTGGTGCCGCGAGTCGAGGAAGCCGTTGCCCCACAGCCGCGAGTAGATCGGCTGGTCGGTCTTCTTGCGCGTCACCAGCACGACGAAGTCGGGCAGGTTGCGGTTCATCGATCCCAGGCCGTAGCTGACCCACGCCCCGAACGACGGCCGGCCGGCAATCTGCGAGCCGGTCTGGAAAAAGGTCATCGCCGGGTCGTGGTTGATGGCCTCGGTCCACATCGATTTGATGAAGCACAGGTCATCGACGATGCCCGAGGTGTGCGGGAGCAGGCTGCTGACGGTCGCGCCCGACTGGCCGTGCTGCGTGAACTCGAAATGCGAGCCGGCCAGCGGCAGGATGGCCTGGTTTGCGCTCATGGCGGTGAGGCGCTGCTCGCCGCGGATCTCGGGCGGCAGCGGCTGGCCGTTCTGCTCGCGCAGCCGCGGCTTGTGATCGAAGAGGTCCAGGTGGGCCGGCCCGCCGCTCATGAACAGGTAGATGACGCGTTTGGCCTTGGGCGGAAAATGCGGCAGACCCGGCAGCCCGCCGGCCGGCTGCGACGTCAGCGCCGCCTGAACCGACCGCGGCAGCAGCGACGCCAGCGCGGCCGTACCCAGACCCAGTGTCGCCCGTGAAAAGAGCTGCCGCCGGGTGATGAAAAACGGATGGATTGGCTCGGCCCGCATGAAACCAGATTACCTTATCTCTCGGTCCAACACCAGTAGGGTCCGCTTCGCAGACGCAACGGGTAGACAGATAGGGTCCGCTTCGCGGACGCAGCGTCGGGTGTGATGCCGATGCTCCGTCCGAACAGGTGTTCGTCCGCACAGCGGACCCTACGAGACAGGTAGGGTCCGCTTCGCGGACGCAACGGCCGGCGCGATGTCGATACTCCGTCCGAACAGGCGTTCGTCCGCACAGCGGACCCTACGGGGCTGAAACGAACACGTCACCGCAGCATCACCGCCCCGTCCAGGTTCATCACCGCGCTGGCCGTCAGCGCCGCGGCGGCGAGTTCGTCGGGCGGCAGCGCGGCGTCGTTCTTGAAATCGCCCACCTGCAGCAGTTTCGGCGCGAGCGATGCATCCTGGCGGTAACACGCGAGCTGCTCGTGGTAGAGTTCGCTGAGCACGTTCAGCTCGGGCGCAGTCGGCGTGCGACCCGTCACTTCCCGGAACAGCCACGTCACGCGCTGAAGCGCCGTTTCGCCGCCCTCGCGGAGCATCCGCTGGCCCAGGGCCCGCGCCGCCTCCACA
>CAZQEN010000018.1:29445-41987 GCA_964591605.1 uncultured Planctomycetales bacterium | reverse complement strand
AACCCGGCCTGAAGGCCGGGCCTAGCGCAGACAACCGAAACCGTGTTACCGATAAGGGCAGTATCTCGGTGGGGTGAGATTGTCGTTATTCGCATCATCGAGACCCCACCCGCCGACGGGGGTGGGGTTCTCAGCGATCCGATCTTCGTGTTCCCCACCCTTCGGGTGCGCCACCCGATCGTGGGGTCAGCTCGCGTGCATCCGCTCGTACTCGTCGGCGTAAGCGATGCGTTTGGCCAGAGCCGGATGGTCGTCGAAAAGGACCTCCTCCCAGCGCGGCGGATTCGGGTCGGACAGATTGATGTCGCCCAGACGCGAAAACGCGGAGCGGTACGCCTGCGGGTCGCGGGTGAGCCGCAGGGCGTCACTGTCGCACTGCCGCTCGAAGCGCCGGCTGATCGCGTTGGAGATGGGCGAGATCAGCAGCGGAAACGCGAACGAGATGAGCATGACGTCGGCCAGGCGTACGATCGCCTGCGACCAGTCGGCGGTCGGGCCGGCGAACGGATTCAGCCGCCAGTGGATCAGCGCCACCAGCAGCGAGCTGATCACCGCCGTCAGTGCGATGCCCTTGTAGATGTGCCCGCGGATGTGGTGGCCCAGCTCGTGGGCGAACACTACGGCGATTTCGTCATCGGTGAAGGCGTCGAGCAGCGTGTCGGCCAGATACACCCGCCGCGACGAACCCAGGCCGGCCAGCATCGCGTTGACCTTCTTGGTGTCCTTGCTGAGCTCGAGATTGAACACGCCGGTCAGGCGCAGGCCCGTGCCGCCGGCCAGATGCTCGAGCCGCTCGATGAGGGACAGACGCTCCAGGGGTTTGGACGGGTAGAACAGGGGCAGGATCAGCAGCGGAAAGATCTTCGCGAGCACGACGCTCAGCAGCATGACGCCGCACCAGAGCCACACGCTCCAGGACCAGCCGGCGTACCAGAGCAGGGCGTACAGCCCGCCGAGAATGATGGCGCCGATGATCGCCCCGACCGCATACGCCTTGAGCTGAAAGATCAGCCATGCCTTGTGCGTCTGGTTGCTCAGACCATAGCGCTGCTCGACGACGTAGCCGCTGTAGTAGGTGAGCGGCAGCTCCAGCAGCACCAGGCCGCCGATCATCATCAGCGCGGCGATGGCAAGGGCGGCCCAGCGAGAATCCACCGCGTCGCTCACCCATGCGCCGAAAGCAGGGGCGGGCCACTGCCATGCCACCCAGTAGACCAGGGTGATCGCCAGCTCGGCGATGTGCAGCCTGCGCTGGGTGCGATGATACGTCTGCGCCCGGCCCGGGCGATGCGCCTCTGCGGTCGTGGGAGGGGCTGCGGGAACCGTGCCCTGGTGATCTCCGACGGCCGTCTCCGCCGAAGCCGCCGCCGGGGGAGGGGAATCATGTGTCGAGGCTGTGTCTGTCATCGGGTGGCACCTGGCGCCTGCGGCGCGACCGGGGGGGTGGGCATCGGCGATTCGCGGCGGGCTGGCGATGGCTCGCGCACCGGGTACTTTCGCATCGTCGCCTCGGCCTCGCTCACCCGCTTGCTGTAGCGATGAAGAATGTCCTGCTTGTTCGCGGCGACCATCTCCAGCGGCCCGGCCACGACCCGCAGAATATGGCCCTGGCCGTCGACGTAGATCTCGTTGATCGGCGGGATCAGGCCCTCGCTGTCCTGCAGCTTGAACGCCTGGCTCATGCGTCCGCCGATCATGACCTGGGCGGGCCCCATGACCTCCACGGTCCGCAGCACCATCCCGCGCCGTTCCGCGTTGTACGACGAGAACGCGTAGAGCTCCGGCCGGTTCAGATCGATCACCCGGGGCATCAGGCTGTGCCAGGCGGCGGAGGCATAGGTGGGTTCAACGTCAATGACCCGGTCCTGCAGCTCCGTGGCGTTGGGACGGGGCATGAACGCGGCGATGAGCTGGCGGTCCTGCCGCAGCCCGCTCTCGAGCTGGTAGAGGAGCTGCCGCGGCTGGCCGGGGGTCTTGGGCGGCGGCGGCAGCGTGTACACGCGGTTTTCCCACTTCTCGAACTCGAGGTCGTCGGTGAGCTGCATGTCGTGCCGCAGGTTGGTGATGCTCTCTTCCTTGAAGAGCCACCCGATCTCGTGGATGTGCACGCCGGTACGGTTGTTGTGGGTGAAGGTGCGTTCCTGGATCTGGACGGTGCCGATTTCCCTGCCCTCGAGCACGAAGCGCATGTAGCTCTCGGGGACGATGCGGTCCGAGAGTTTGACCTTGCCGTCTCCGATCGACTGCAGCAGCAGCCGCCCGCGCTGCAGACCCTCTTCGATGCGCCGGGCCATGGCCTGCGTCCGCAGGATCCGAAAACTGGCCACCACCTTATCGAAGATCTTCTCGGCCCACTCCCGCACTTCGAACCGCGTGACGAAGACAATGGCGAAGTACTCCGTCGGTTTGGTGCGGATCACCGCCTGCTGCCGCAGCCACGGGGCGCCGCCGATCAGGAACGACGCCTCATAGCGCAGGCCTTCGCGGCCGTCGATCCGCGCCTCGTCGCTGCGGAGCACCTTGACATCGGTGTACTGGGACCCGAGGTTCTGGGTAATGCCCGCGATGAGCGCGGCCGCATCGAGCGATCCGGTCGTCGTCGTCACCGCCCGCACGGTGAGGAACCAGCGTTCGAGCTCGCTTTCAAACTGCACCACCTCGACGTCGGAAACGCTGGTGAGCCGCTTCTGGCGGTAGATCGTGCCGCCCACCGGCGGAGAGATGCTGAATCCGAAGCTCCCGTCCACGTAGGGCGGGTCCAGATCGAGGCTCAGGCGGCCGGGCGCCGCGGCAGGCTCGGCCGCCCCGGCCGCCATCCCCCAACTGCTCGCCAGCGCCGCCAACAGGTAGATCCTTGCGTGTTTCATGCGTTTCATGGGTCCGACTGATCCAACTTTGAGGGGTTCGACGCGGATGAGGCCCTCTGCCTCGCCTCCCTGCCCGCTGCGGGTCTACTCGTTCGTGTTTCCGCTGATGCTGGCATTGCGTGTTCGAAGCTGATAACGCCCTCCCGCGGACTGGACTGCGCGGAGCGACCGGTCATCGTCAAAGTACAGCAGGATCGGCATGCCGTCATAATCCCGCTGGGCGAGAACAGCGCTGGCGTCCTGCGGCGTGCCCGACCCGCCCGGCAGCGGCAGACGGCCGACCGGCCGAAGGGTCCAGTAGCACAGGTCCGGGGTGAACAACTGCGTATTCGAGAAGAGCAGTCCGGCCGGACGATCCGCCCCGCTCAGTCCGCCCGCCGCCGCGATGAGCACCGGCTCGGTCGTCAGAATATCGTCCGCCGTCGCGTTCAATCGTTCGTGCCGGAGGCCTTCGCCTGAGAGTTCTCGCTCCACCTGCTTGCCGCCGTCCCACTTCTCCACGTACTGGCGGCGTCGGCCCCCCTGGGTCTGGATCGACACGTACTCCCAGTTCTGTGTGTCATCACGGATACGCCAGGCCTCGTCCGTCTTGAGGTCAGCCGGCTCGATTTCCGACTGGACGCGCAATTCCCACCACCGCTCGGTTCCACGCGGCTTATCCACCAGCTCCCGTGATTCGCTGCCCAGACGCACCGCGGGCGAGAAGAGCGTGAACGTCTGGCGCCGCAGAAGGCCGCTCCCCCACAGGCTCCGCAGTCCCTGGGAACGGACGGTGTCGAGCCACTGTCGGGCCTGCTTGCGGGCATCGGCCACGTCGAATGACTCGGAATAGGGGCGCACGTCGGCATTGCCGGCCATGGCCCCGGCCAGGTTGAGCAGTTGCTGCCTGGCGTCGCCCTCATGGCGTCCGATGAGCAGGAGACCCGTCTCGTCATCCACCTGGGCGCAGGTCAGCATCACCGACTCGGGCAGCCGGGGATGCGTGGAGAACTGGAGCTGTGCGATGGAACGGCCGTTCTCCTGGCGGGTCTGGACTCGACCGGGCAGCTCCGGCGAATCCTGCCAGTTGAGGCAGAAATCGCGCACCAGCGCCTCGGGGGTGCGGCCCGGCAGGAGCGGCACCCGGCACGCCGTCAGATACCAGCAGGTGTTTCCGATTCCACCCGCGATCCGCAGTCGTGCGGCGCCGGGCACGTACTCGGCGAAGACCAGACAATCATCCGGAAGGTCGAAGCGGATGCCCGCCGCCTTCATGACGACGCCCGGGTCGGGCGCCTTCCGGATGGCGGTCAGCTCGAGGTGTTGCGAGATCTGCTCGAGCAGGACCTTGTCCCGCGCCTCGATGGCGTCGGGCACGGTCAGCACGATGCCCACCGCCTCGCCGTCCGGCCCGACGGCGATGCGGGCGAGCGAGTACACGGTCCCGTAGGCGACCCGCGACACGCGGACCCGCTTGGCGCACGCCAACTCGATGCCCGGCAGGTCGCCGATGCGACTGGCCTCGATCTCGCCTTCCTGCTCGATCAGGTCGAGCTGGTTGAGCTGCTGGCGCAGGATCGCGATTCCCTCGCGTAAGGGCAGCCCCAGGGGGTAGGAGGCCCCCCGGAAGATGGACAGCCGTCTGCGACGGTCCTTGTCCTCGGGCTCCTGGGCACTGACGACCACGCCGGGGGGGAGCTCGCTGTCCGGCAGGAGTTCCCAGCGCTGCGGCATCGCGGTGCGCAGTTGTCCGCCAGCATAATCCTGGGGCGAGGTCAAAGGAATCAGCAGGGCGCGGCTCTTCTGGTAGGAGACGGCGGCGGCCAGTCCGACGCTCAGCAGAAGGACGAAAGCGCTGGCCGCCAGGGTCCACCGGGGGTGGCCCGGCCGTTGCTGCGAGTACACCTCGTACATGTGACGAATCCTAAGTAAGAACACGTGGAAGGGAAAGTGGCCGGCAGCGGGTCGTCGCGCACTGCGGAGGTTTGACGACCGAGCCAGGACCCCTGCATCCCGGCAAAAAAGTGCACTTCAGACCCGTCCGGAGGACACGCGGCGGCGGTTGGGGACCGGTAAGTCTACAAGAATCTTCCCTCGGGGAGCCTGCTTTGCTCCGGGAGTTCGTCACCGCCGAGAGCGGCTAAAATGTCAGGAACGCCGGAGATCGGGGGTGCGCGACAGCATCGGCGGGACTTCGGCGTGCTCAGTCGAGCCGTGGGGAGGCCCACACGGCCCGAGCTGTCACGGACCCGGAGGTCGGCTCACGCATCCTGCGTGTTGACGCGTCCTGGCGGTTCCCGTACATTCGACGCAGGCGCCGCGCGGTTGCGGCGTAATTCGTTTGTGCGGCTTGGCTAACGAAGGTTTGCGCGCCGGTCGGAGAGGGGTGTGCCGATCGTCAGTCCAGGATCCGTCGGGGTCAGGAACTCAGACCCTGGCGGCCCCAGCCCCTGTCTGTGCGCGGGGGGGCGCGCACGAGGAGAACGCTGTGGAGCTCATGGTCACCGGTCGGCATCTGCAGATCACCGACGCGATGAAGCGCTATGCAAAGGAGAAAGCTGGCAAACTACCGCACTTTTATGACCGGATCGAGACCACAAGCCTCATCCTGGACCATGAATCACAGACCTTCAAGGTGGAGATCGTCGCCCGTGCCGATCATCGGCACGTGTTCGTAGCGCATGCAGACGGGGCGGACTTTTTCGCCGCATTTGACGTGGCCCTCGAGAAGCTGGAGCGGCAACTGAGCAAGCACAAAGAGCGCTTTCGCAACCGCAAGCACATCAGTGCCGGCGACGAAGCCGAGTTGCCCGAGACCGAGCGCTGAGAAGCCGCGTCTGAAAGGCCGGCAGGTGAGATGAGTATGAAGCTGACTGACTTTTTCGTCCAGGAAGCGGTCATTCCCGAGTTGACTTCCACAGACCGAAACGGCGTCATCCGCGAAATGATGACGGCGCTGGCTCCGCACATCGCGCTCTCCGAAGAGGATGCTGGTGCGGTGGCCAAGGCGGTGATCCAGCGTGAGAACCAGGGCAGCACCGGGTTCGGCAAGGGCGTGGCGGTGCCGCACGTGAAGCATCCGGCGATCAAGCGGATCACCGCCACGATCGGGCGTTCGAGCACGGGCGTCGATTTCGCCGCCCTCGATCGGGCTCCGGTCTACATTGTCGTGCTGCTTCTGAGCCCCCCGGAAAACCCCGACCAGCACCTCGCCTCGATGGAGAACATCTTCCGGCACCTGCAGCGAGACAATTTTCGGCGGTTTCTGCGCCAGGCGTCCACCCGCGAGGAAATCAACGATCTGATCAAGGAAGCGGACGAACTGCCTGCCGGGTAGATGCTTTGACGAATGGATGCGTACGCATGGCCGCACTTCCGGATTCGATCCAGCCGAGCCCATCCGTGCCCGACCGCGCCCAGACAGTCACGATTCCGAACTCGCAGGGGCTGCACGCCCGGCCGGTCATGCGCTTCGTCGACCTCGCCAGCCAGTTCCAGGCCAGCGTGACCGTCCGCAAAGGCGCCCGCGTGGTCGATGGAAAAAACCCCATGGAAATGATGCTTCTCGAAGCGACCCAGGGCACGGTTCTCGAGATTCTTGCCGACGGGCCCGACGCCGACGGCGCGGTCGATGCCCTGGCGCGGCTGGTTCAGAGCGGTTTCGGCGAGAGCTGAGGGAAAAGTCGAAAATCGAAAGTCGAAAGTCGAAAGGGACGGTGCGCTGGAGACTTGTGACAGGCGATTTTCGGCGGTGATTTCGACTTGGGACGTTTCGACTCTCGACTTTCAACCATGGAAATCAAGAAAGGAATCGCGGTTTCTCCGGGCGTGGCCATCGGGCCGGCCGTCGTGCTTGAAGCCGAAGAGTATCGGATCAAGCGCAAGACGGTCGCCCCGGAGGAAGTGCCCAGCGAGCTCGACCGGCTCGCCCAGGGATTCCGCGGGTCGCTCGCCGAGATTAAACTGGAACGCGACAACATCTCCCGACAGCTCGGGCAGGACATTGCCTCTATCTTCGATTTCCACCACGGCGTCCTCAGCCAGGTCAAACTCCAGGAGCAGATCGCCAGTCTGATCCGCCAGCGCAGCTACTCGGCGGCCTACGCCGCCCGCGAAGTCCTCCGCGGATACCAGCGGCGGTTCCTCCACATGGAGGATGAGCTCCTGCGCGACCGCGTGCGCGACATCCGCGACATCGAGCGGCGCCTCCTGCGGCACCTGAGCGACGAGAGCCGCGAGGATCTCTCGCACCTGACCGAGCCGGTCATTCTGATCGCCCACGACCTGACCCCCTCCCAGAGCGCCAACCTGGCCCAGACCAAGGTCGCGGGCGTGGCCATGGATGCGGGCGGCCTGACCTCGCATACGGCCATCGTCGTCCGGGCCATGGGCATTCCGGCGGTCATGGGCCTCAATGACGTCACCACGCTCGTCTCGGGAAGCGATACCGTCGTCCTCGACGGCACCAAGGGCCTCGTGATCGTCCGCCCGACCCAGGACCAGCTCGACGAGTACCGGGCCGAAGAGCTGCGCATTCA
This sequence comes from uncultured Planctomycetales bacterium, assembly GCA_964591605.1. GTDB lineage: Bacteria > Planctomycetota > Phycisphaerae > UBA1845 > PWPN01 > CAYLLT01. Next base: position 34,603 of record CAZQEN010000018.1, on the reverse strand, counting down.
GGCCATGTCGGCCGACCTGGTCGAGCTGCGCGACAAGCCCGCCGTGACCCAGGACGGCGTGCGGATCATGATGCTCAGCAACATCGAATTCCCGTACGAGGCCAAGACGTCGGTCGAGAAGGGGGCCGAAGGCATCGGGCTTTACCGCACCGAGTTTCTCTACCTGCGCAGCGAGATCGAGCCGACCGAGGAAGAGCACTACGAGGCCTATACGTCGGTGATCCGGTCGGTGGGCAGCCGCCCCGTGACCATCCGCACCATGGACCTGGGCGCGGACAAGTACACCAGTTCTCAGGCCCGCGAGCCCGAGCCGAATCCGTTCCTGGGCCTGCGGTCGATCCGGTACTGCCTGCAGAACCTCGAACCGTTCAAGGTGCAGCTCCGGGCGATCCTCCGGGCCTCGCCGGACGGCGACGTGCGGATCATGTTCCCGCTGATTTCGGGCCTGATGGAGCTGCGGCAGGCCCGCATGGCGCTGGGCGATGCCATCGAAGATCTGGAGGAGGCGGGGATCGCCTTCAAAAGAGACATTCCAGTCGGTATAATGGTCGAAACCCCGGCGGCGGCCCTGCAGATCCGCGAGCTGATGCGGGAGGTCAACTTCATCAGCATCGGCACCAACGACCTCATCCAGTACACGCTGGCGGTGGATCGGGGAAACGAGCGGGTCGCCCAGTTGTTCACGGCGTCTCACCCGGCCGTGCTGCGGATGCTCCGGGACATCGTGCGGAGCGCGGGGCAGGCGGGCGTCCAGTGCAGTCTCTGCGGGGAGATGGCCGGCGAGCCGATGTACACGCTGTTTCTCCTGGGGATCGGCCTGCGGGCGTTCTCGATGGCGCCCGGCGACGTGCCGGAGATCAAGAAGATCATCCGCTCGACGACGCTCGCTCATGCGACGCGGGTCGCCAAGAAGGCGCTGACGTTCGAGACCGACCGCCAGGTGACGAATTTTCTGAGGGACGAGACGCGCAAGATCTGGCCCGAGTCCTTCTGATGGTCAACGGCCGATTGCCCGTTGTGAAACCGGCGATCGGCAGCGGCGGGGGGGGGAGTGACAGGACGTTTTTGCCACCCGAGGTGGCATTCACGATAAACAGGCCGGCCCGTGCGTTGCGGGCCGCGCGAAACAGATTGTGTGGTTTTTGACACGAGGAATTGTTAACGAGTTGCGGTACAGGGCGGCCATCCGTTTCGCGGTCGAGGGGGATCTTCGATTCATCTCCCATCATGACACGATGCGCCTCTTCGAGCGCGCGATCGCGCGGTCCGGCCTGCCCGTCAGGTTTTCCGAAGGGTTCAATCCGCGCCCGCGCTTCTCTCTGCCTCTACCGAGGGCCGTCGGGGTCGCCACCACGGCGGACGTTCTGGTCATCGAGCTGGCCGAGCCGCTGGATCCCGACGTGCTGCTCGAAAAACTCTCCCGACAGATGCCCGGCGGTCTGCGACTGCAGTCCGCCCGCCGCCTGGAGGGGAGCGCGTCGCTCCAGCCGCTCGCCGTCACCTGCGAGTGCCCGGTCGATGCCCAGCGCATCGCCGCCGTGCAGCAGGCGATTGCCGCCCTCCTCGATGCCCCCCGGTGGATGGTCACCCGGGAGGCCGGCGGCGATCGGCCCGGACATGCCGTGGATCTGCGGGCTCTGCTCGTCGATGCGGGCACCTCACCCGAAGCGGTGCGCTGGACGGTCCGCGTGACCAATGACGGAACCATCCGCCCGGCCGAGTTTCTCAGCGCGGTCGGTCTCGACTCCCGCACGCTTCTGCACCGGGTGCGACGCGTCGATGTCGAGTGGTCGCAGGGCTCCGATGATGATTCGGCCCTGCTCGCCACGGCCCAGACCACGGAAGCCTGACCGAAGTTCGGAGCGGAGCTCCGCCCCCCGTACCGCTGCCTCGCTGACAAGGAAGTCAGGAAGTGCAGGTCATTCATGAGCGAATCGTCAGAGAAGGAAGTCCGCAGCAGGACCGAAAAATCAGCCCGCCGGACGCGCCGTCCGCATACCAGCCGTCGCCGTAAGACGGCCGACGCCGCATCAGCGGAAACCTCCGTGGCCGGCGCTCCCCAGGCCCCCGCCGCCCCCGTGGAGGCCCTCGCGGCTCCGGCGGATGCGATCGAGCGCTCCGCCGCCGCGGTGGAGGCGGCTGCCGAAGGGGCGGTAGACCGGAGCGATCGGTTGCACGCCGTGGCCGACCTGTTTGACACCGGTGCGACGGGCCTCCAGTCGCCGACGGCCGAGACGCCCGAGCCCCGGGCCCCGGAGCCGCCATCGTCCGGGCAGGACTGGCCGCCGGTCGCCGAAGGGGCGATCGCCGACGCCGCGGAAGCTGCCGCCCACCCCGACGTCTATCCCGGCCGGGAGGGTGGTCCCGAGCAGAACGGTGAACGCCGGCGCCGCGGCCGACGGCGGCGTCGCCGCGGTCGCGGGCGCGGCCGCGAGAACGGCCATGACAACGGCGGCGCTGCGACGATGGAGCCGCCCGCCCGACCCGCCCAGCGCGACGCCCAGCGTCCGCCGCCGCAGCCCGCCCGGTCCCCGCAGCAAAGGCCGGCCGACCTCGATCTTCTGGACTCTGAGGAGCCCGTCGCCCCCACCGGCGATCGCATCATGCTCATCAATGTCGCCGAAGGCGAGGAATGCCGCATCGCCGTCGTGCACCAGGGCCGGCTCGAAGAGCTCTTCATGGAGCGGGCCAGCTCCGAGTCGCACGTGGGCAACATCTACAAGGGCCGCGTCACCAACGTCGAGCCCAGCATCCAGGCGGCCTTCGTCGACTTCGGCCTGCCCAAGAACGGCTTCCTGCACATCTCCGACCTGCAGCCGCAGTACTTCCCCGATCACCGCGGCCAGCTCGAGGAAGTCGGCCGCAAGACCCCCCGGCGCGACCGCCCGCCCATCCAGCGCTGCCTGCGCCGCGGACAGGAGGTGATCGTCCAGATTATCAAGGAGGGTATCGGCACCAAGGGCCCGACGCTCACCACGTACATCTCCATCCCCGGCCGCTACCTGGTCATGATGCCCGGCATGAACCGCCTGGGCGTCTCCCGCAAGATCGAGGACGAGGACGCCCGCCGCAAGATGCGGGCCATTCTCGACGAGCTCGAGTTCCCCAAGGACATGGGCTTCATCCTGCGGACGGCCGGCCTCGACAAGACCAAGCGCGACCTCCAGCGCGACCAGATGTACCTGCTGCGGCTCTGGAAGAAAGTGGCCGCCCGGATCAAGAGCGATCGGGCCCCGTGCGGGCTTTACCAGGAGTCCGATCTGGTCATCCGCACCATCCGCGACGTGTACTCATCCGATTTCGGCAAGATCATCGTCGACGACCAGGAGACGGCCGAGAAGGTGCGGGATTTCCTCTCGATCGCCATGCCCCGCGGCACCGCCCCGGTCGAGCTGTTCGCGGGCAAGGAGCCGCTCTTCCACCGCTACGGCATCGAGAAGGAGATCGAGCGCATCAACGCCCGGCACGTGCCGTTGCCCTCGGGCGGATCGCTGGTGATCGACTCCACCGAGGCGCTGGTGGCCATCGACGTGAACAGCGGGCGCTACCGCGACCTCGACGACGCCGAGGAGACGGCGTACCGCATCAACATCGAGGCGGCCGAGGAAATCGCCCGCCAGCTTCTGCTGCGCGACCTGGGCGGCTTGATTCTGTGCGACTTCATCGACATGCGGATGGAGAAGCACCGCCGCGGCGTGGAGCGGGCCCTGCGCGATGCCCTCAAGAAGCACAAGGAGCGGGCCAAGTGCCTGCGCATGAGCCAGTTCGGCATCATCGAGATGACGCGGCAGCGCATGCGGCCGTCGATCAAGCGGAGCATTTACCAGGACTGCCCGCACTGCCACGGGGCGGGGCTGGTCAAGAACCCCGAGTCGATGACGCTCGACATCATGCGCCTGCTCAAGCTGGCCGTCTCGCACCAGCAGGTCGAGAGCGTCGAGGTCCGCGTCCACCCGCAGGTGGCCTTCCAGCTCCAGAACCGCAAGCGCGGCGCGCTGCACGACCTCGAACAGGCCTCCGCCCGCCGCATCACCATCCGCCCCGACGGCAACCTGGGCCTCGACCAGTACCAGTTCGAGTGCACCGACGCCCGCGGCCAGTCCATCCGCGTGATCGAGCCGCCCGAGCCGCCACGCTCGCTCGCCGACCTGCGCTCGAAGCGCCAGGACAAACCCGAAACACGCTTCGAAGGCCGCGAAAACTTCGAGGAAACGGTGGATTAGCAGCGGCCGGGACTTGTGGTGCAGCCGTCTCGGCTGCGCGTGGTCGCCGATCTCTGTAGCGCCGCGCCTCTGCGTCCGCTCCGTCGCACCGCGCCTCTGCGCCAGGTCTGTAACGCCGGGCCTCTGTGCCGGGTCTGTAGCGCCGGGCCTCTGTGCCGGGTCTGTAGCGCCGGGCCTCTGTGCCCGGCGAGGTCGGTAGCGCCGGCCCTCCGTGGCCGGCGATGTCTCCGTACCAGGCGCCCGCATGGCGGCCAAGCACCAAGGCCTTGGTGAGGCGACACCGCGGACATCCGCAAAAAGCCAGCCCGCAATGCGGGCGCCAGTGTTTAGCCAGGGGCGTGAGCCCCTGGATCCAGAGCTATCAGAATCCTTCAGCCCCCGAAGGGGGCGAAAGAAACCGGCCGCGCTACCGTCGACCGCATCCCGCACTTAAGCAACCGTCCCGTCTTCTTGTCTGAAGGCCGAGGAACCCACGGATTGACGGAGGCAATTCCCCATCACGGCGCACCGCTGGTTCCGGCGGTACCGGCTCGGAGCCTGAGTGCCACCGCGACTGGCCGAGGAAGTCTCCCCGATCGCCGTTGACGGGACGCCGCGTGCCCGCGTTGCCCCGGTCAACCGTTCCATTCCACACCTGCTGGGCGGAACACGCGCCGTGTTCTATGTGAGAAAGGGGGATCGTGTTGCCCCTCGGGCATCAGGAGCCACCCGCGCGACGCGCCAGCGCAAAACGAACCCAATTTTCCGCCGGGTACCCCTGTCTGTCGGCCAGACCCGCGGCAGTGGGGGTGCGACCGCCAAGCTGGCAAGACTCACAACGGACGAGACTCAAGAGCGGGGGAGTCTGGCGGTTTTCTCGGGCGTGCACGAGTGGGTCTCCCGGCGCGCCGGGACCGGACCGGACCTCCGCCGGGAGAGACCCGCCCCCATTGCAT
>CAZQEN010000018.1:0-29435 GCA_964591605.1 uncultured Planctomycetales bacterium | reverse complement strand
GGGCCCCCCCCCCCCCCTTGCCCGCCCCGCCCCGCCCCCGGCCCCCCGGCTGCAGAGCTCATTGGCCGAAGGGCACTCCGGGCGATAGGATGCGCCCGGCAGACGCTTCGGGGGTCGCGACAGCTTTGAGGAGAGCGGAGCAGCGGAGAGGGTCACGCGTGCGCTGGCTGATCTGGCTGGGCGACGGGTATCGGCGGATCCTGGCGGTGTTCATGGCCATCGCCGGCCCCGACATCGCCTACCGATTCACCGAGACGCTGGCCCGCGTGCTCTATCGCAGTCTGCCGTTCGTCCAGGCCCGCACCGAGGCGCAGTGCCGCGCCGCCCTCGCGGGGCACGTGCTCGACACCGACATCCCCCGCCTGGCCGAAACGTCCTTCGTCCATCGCCAGTGGAATCTCACCGACCTGCTCCTGGCGGATCGGCTCCTGCACCCGGGCACCTGCCAGGGCCACGGCGGGCAGATCCCCCAGCCGTTCCTGGGCATGCTCGCCGGCGCACAGCATCGCCGCCAGCCGGTCATCCTGCTCACCGCGTACTATGGCCCCTACGATCTGCTCCCCGCGTTCCTGGGATACAACGGCATCCGCATCGCTGCCGCATACCGACCCCACCTGAACGTGCGGTATGACCAGTATCGCAACCGCATCCGCGCCCGCGCCGGCTGCGAGCTGATCCCCATTCAGCGGGCGCTGGACCGGGTGCCGGAGGTTCTGGAGGGCGGCGGCACGGTTGCCCTGGTGGCCGATCATCATACCGAGGGGCACGGCATACCGGGGACGTTCCTCGGTCTGCCGACGGTGACCAGCCGGCTGGTCGGGTTGCTGGCGGAGCGTTTCGGGGTGTACGTGGCCGTGGCAGCGATCCGGCGCAAGGGCCGGCCGTTCCACTTTGAGATCCACGTCGCGGGACTCTTGACGCCCGAAGACTGGCGATCGGCCGATGACCCCGTCGCCCACGTCACCCACTGGTATCTCCGGGCGATGGAGCAGATCGTGCGCGCGGACCCGGCGCAGTACCTCTGGAGTTATGCCCGATGGGGGGAGGAAACCGCCGGGAAACTGGTGGAGGCTAGCTTGCCGAGATCGAAGCCGCCGTGATCGCCCAGGCCGCCTGCAGCGACGTGAACACGATGTCAAACGCACTCTGGGCGCGGGCCTGCTCTGCCAGGGGCACCCCCAGCAGGAACGCAGCGATGCCGGCAACACAGAGTTTGGACTTCTTCATCGAGTGCTCCTCTTTGGAATCCTCATGCTGCGGCGTAGCTGGCATCATTGTATCGGCCCCCAGGAGTCTGGCAACGCCATCGCCAGGCTCAAGTTGCACCGTCACTCTGCGGGCATGTTGGTCGAAACGCGCTTCCGGCGATAGGATAAGCCCGAAATGCGCCTCGGACGCCGTGATCCATCGCAGAAGACGACCGGCTGGAACGAGAGCGCCGATTCGGGGAATATGCCTGGGTCATGTCAAACCATGGGAACCACATCATGCTGAAACGCTGTATTCTGACGGGATGGCTGATGGCCGGATGGATCGCGTGGCCTGCACTGGCCCTGGGGGCCGAGGCGGCCGCGATCTTTGACGGGCAGTCGCTGACCGGCTGGGACGGCAACCCCGCACTCTGGAGCGTGCAGGACGGGGTGATCACCGGCCAGACCTCCGCCGATGCGCCGCTCAAGAGCAACGAATTCCTGATCTGGCGCGGCGGGGAGGTGGATGATTTCGAGCTGTCGCTCGAGTACCGCATCGACGGCGGCAACAGCGGCATCCAGTACCGCAGTTTCACCGTGCCCGAGGTGGGCAAGTGGTCGGTGGGGGGGTATCAGGCGGACATCGACGCCGCCAACACCTGGTCGGGGATCCTCTACGGCGAGCGCTATCGCGACATCCTCGGCAAGCGCGGCGAAAAAAGCGTCATCGGCGAGAATCACAAGCCCCGCAAGGTCGGCGACATCGGCGACCCTGCCGAGCTCGGCTCGAAGATCAGGAAGGGCGAGTGGAACAAGTACCGCATCGTGGCCGAGGGCTTCCACTTCCAGCACCACATCAATGACACCCTGATGGCCGACATCGTGGATGAGGACAAGGCGATGCGGCGTCGCACGGGCATCCTGGCCCTGCAGATCCACCAGGGTCCGCCGATGAAGGTGCAGTTCCGCGACATCCGCCTGAAGCGCATGCCGCTCCGGGACGCCAAGAAAGCCGTCTTCATCGCCGGCCGGCCGAGCCACCCCTACCTCCAGCACGAACACCGGGCCGGTTGCATGCTGCTGGCCAGGGCCCTTCAGGAGGGCATGCCTCAGATGGTACCCGCCGTCTATGCCAACGGCTGGCCCGCCGACCCGACCGCCCTGGACAATGCCGACACCATCATCATGTACTGCGACGGCGGGGCCGGGCATTATGTGAATAAGCACCTGGAGGAGGTTGATGCCCTCATTAAGAAGGGCGTCGGCCTGGTCTGCCTTCACTACGGCGTCGAGGTGCCCAAGGGGCCGCCGGGCGACCGGCTGCTCGAGTGGATCGGCGGATACTTCGAGACCTTCTGGTCCGTCAATCCGCACTGGACCGCGGATTTTCAGGCCTTCGAGAAGCATCCCATCAACCGGGGCATCAAGCCGTTTGCCATGCGCGACGAATGGTATTACCACATGCGGTTCCGTTCGGAGATGAACGGGGTGACCGCGATTCTCAGTGCGATTCCGCCCGAGGAGACGCTCAACCGGCCCGACGGTCCGCACAGCGGCAACCCGGCCGTCCGCGCCGAGAAGGGTAAGCCGCAGCATGTGGCCTGGGCCGCCGAGCGCAAGGACGGCGGACGGGGCTTCGGGTTCACCGGCGGGCATTTCCACTACAACTGGGCCCAGCCGTCGTTTCGTCGCGTCGTGCTGAACGCGATTGTGTGGACGGCCGGCCTCGACGTCCCCCAGGGCGGCGTGCCGCTCAGGCCGATCACCTATGAGGATCTGCTCGCCAATCTCGACTCCAAGCGTCCGGAAAGCTTCCCCGAATACAAACCCGATGAGATGCGCCGCAAACTCGACGAGTGGAACAAAGAGATTGCGCAGTAGGGGCTCGAAGAAGCGTGTAGAATCTATTTTCGGCTTAAGCCTCCAGAGGCGGCCGTCGCGTGTGTACCCGTGGCGGCCGTGGCCTGTCCACTGCGGCGTGAATCCCTTTCTGCTCCCACAACTCAGTGCGTAGCCGGATGGCCCGCCGGTGTGTCATGCCGCGCAGGCGGCTGGTCAAGTAACGCACGCTGACGCGGATGCGGGCCCAGCCATTCCACCTCGCCTGTGTCGATGTGATACACCGCGCCCAGGACGGTCAGCTCCCGCCGGGCCACCAGCTCGCGGATCTCCGCGCTGTGCGTGAGCAGGTCGGCCATGCTCTGGAACACGTTCGCCTTGATCGCCTCGGGTACGAGGTCCTTGCCGTGAAGCTCGGGATGCGCCCGCCGGGCCTCGGCAACCGCCGGACCGATGTTGTCCACCAGGGCGGGGATGCTCCCGTGCACCACCTCGCCGGTGGCGACGGCCGTCACCGCCCCGCACGAGGTGTGACCCAGAACGATCACCAGCGGCGTGTGCAGGTGGACGGCTCCGTACTCGATCGAGCCGGTTTCGTCCGTATCGCAGACATTGCCCGCCACCCGCACCACGAACACGTCGCCGATCCCCTCGTCGAAGATCTCCTCCACCGGCACGCGCGAGTCCGAGCATGCCAGCACGGTCGCCACCGGATGCTGACCCGCGGCCGTCTCCCGCAACCGGGTCGAGTCCAGATGCGGATGCCGCGCATGATGATGTGCGAAGCGCTCATTGCCCGATCGCAGCGTGGCCAGTGCCTCGCCCGCCGGATCGGCGGACGCCGGATGCTGTGACGCGGCGCCAGCCCCGGGTTCGCGCACCGGCGCCGCGTCCTGCCGCTCGCCGCATCCCGCCCACACCAGCATCAGAACCCCCGCCAGACCAATCGATGCACGCCTGCCACCACGCATTCCAGACCGTCCTTTCCTGCCCATGAGCCAGCCGGCCGGGCCAGCAGGTCTAAAGCAACCCGCGTGCCATACCGGCCCCTGTTCACCGTCGCGGCCATCATCATGCGGCAGGTCGTGGACCGGCCGCAACCGACCCGCCCGGATGCCCGGTCGATCGATTCGAGACGGCCCCGATGAAGGCCGCGTTGCCGGGCCTGTTGCTTTCGGTTCTGATGGGCGTCATGAGCATTCCACTTCGCCACGCATCACCGGCGGCCTTGCTCGCGCTGGCAATGGCTACCCGAATGGCGCTCGTTTGTGCCGCCGACACGCAGGCCGCCCCGGGTGGCTCACGAAGCAGAACCCTCTATACTTACACGCTGGCACAGGATGGGACCGCTGCGGCGTATGATGAGTCGCTGGCGGTGGCGTGTCTGCAGGGGATCATCAATCGGGACGGCCCGGATGTTTATGTGTTGTCACGCAAGAACAGCCGGCCGGAGTTCTGGCTTGACGTGCTCTCGAAGGAGGGGCGATGGCTTGGCGGGCGCGAACCGCGGGCGGTGGGCGATCCGGGCGCACTGGTGAAGCTGGCCGGGCGGCGGCTCAAGGGGGCGGTGATCTGGGACCCGGCGGTGCCGGCGAGCGTGAACGTCGCGACGACGATTGCCGGCGTCGAGGACGCCGTCGTGCTCAGCCCGGAGCTGGCCGGACGGTATCTGGTGGAGTGGCGGCTGCCGGTGCTGCATGACCTGCGTGGCCGGTTCAACGGGACGAAGACCGGGAGCCGCAAGAACGATGCGTACCGCTGGGCGATCGAGGCGTATCTGGCGAAGGGGCGGTGCTCGTCGCAGCTTCTGTGCCTGTTTGAGGATTCGTACTCGACGCGGGCCCGCGGCGACATCGGGTACGTGCTGACGCGCGACTGGGCGGTGATGCGGCGGGCGTTCGTGTTCGATCTCTCGCCGTGGGGCGATGAGGCGCCGCAGGACGATCCGCAGCAGCGGCTCGGGCTGGACCTGGAGACGTACAGGCTGATTCTGGAGCAGACGCTGGCCCAGTCGGCCGGGCGGCACATGACGGAGATGACGGGGTTCTTCGCGTTCTCGAAGTATGCCAACATGCCCGATCACCCGAGCCGGCACGAGCCGGTGCCAACGGAGTGGGAGACGGTGTGGCTCATCTCGCCGTACAACGTGTACCAGAACACGATCTCGAGCGACTGCTTCAACCAGTCCCTGCACAGCCAGGCGCCGCGGCGGCCGCTGCGGCAGAACCGCCCGGCCCGGCCGATACCGCTCGAGAAGAAGGCATACGTGTGCATCCTGATGGCCGATTACGACTCGGCCACGCCGCTGTACGAGTTTCTGCCGGCCAAATGGGCCGACGCAGGTCGCGGGAAGGTGCCGCTGGCGTGGGGGGTGAACCCCAACCTGCTGGAGACGTACCCGGACGTGATCGCGTACTTCTACAGCACGGCGAGTCCGGCGGACACGTTCACGGCGGACGCCAGCGCGGCGGGGTACATGAACCCCAACCGCGTTCGCAGCGAGCATCTGCCGCTCTTCGTTCGGCACAACCGGCGGTTCTTCCGCGAGGCGGACATGACGATCGCACCGATGGTGCTCGACTGGGACGAACCCTCGGCGGCGGTGAAGGATGCGTTCCAGCAGTTTGCGCCGGACGGCCTGGCGACGATCGTGGATGACATGCACGCTGCGGGCGGCAAGGCCCCCCGGCCGCACGTGTGGAAAGGGATGCCCGTGCTGGAGCTGCTGAATCACACCTGCAACAGCGCCGGCAAGCCGCAGGAGATCGCGGACATCATGGCCGGCGTGATCCGCGGGCGCGGCAACGCTGCGCCGGGTTTCTACATCTTCCGCGTGGTGTGGGACACCCCGTCGAACATCGCGGCCGCACTGGAGATCCTGGGCCGGACGCATCCGGAGATCGCTGTGCAGGTGCTGGATCCGCATACATTCTTCGCACTGGCGCGGCACGCAATGGAGGGGACGGGTGCAAGCAGGCCGGGGGGATCTGTGCCGTCGCATTGAGAGTCGATCTGCCATGGGGTGCAGAATGGGGGTGCGAGCGGGAGACATCGACCGGCAGACGATGTTGTAGGACCATCAACTTGGCCGAGCCTGCCCGATGAGTTAAACTGGTATGGAAAAGGACGACAAAACCGGCTGTATCGCGGACACATGTTGTTGCAGGTTCCGGCGTGTTCGCCGGCGGCTCGGGGGGTTGTTGCAATCACCCGCAGCGGAGGTGCCAGAACGGAGCCTAATATGCTGACTCGTCTCTACATCGACAACTACCGCGCACTCGTGAACTCTGAGCTTAAACTCGGACCCAGGGTGCTCTTGATGGGTGCCAACGGAACCGGCAAGTCCACCTTTGGTGAGGTGCTCGTGCAACTTCAGTTGCTGCTCCTCGGACAGTCGAAAACGGATGATGTTTTCCGTGTGGACACACTGACGCGGTGGCAACAGATTCCCCGACAGAGGTTCGAACTCGACGTGAGTGGGCCTGCTGGCGGGTACCAGTACAAACTGACCATCGAACATCGTGACACAGCCGGTACCGATCAACCGCGAACACGCATCATCAGCGAAACCCTGACTCTCGACAGCAGGCCCCTCTTTCGCTTCGAGGATGGCCTCGTCCGCTTGTTTCGGGACGACCACAGTTTGGGTTCGGAATACCCGTTCGACTGGGGAAGATCGGCGCTGAGCACGATTGCACCGAGACACGACAATCAGAAACTGACGTGGTTCGGTCGATGGCTTCAGGGAGTGACCGTCATGAAGCCCAACCCTCAGCAGATGGCGGACCTGGTGGAGCGCGATGATTTCCACCTCGTCCCTGACACGCGCAACTTTGCCGCCTGGTATCATGCCGCCAGTGCCGCCGACAAACGGCGCGACCAGTTGCTGCATGGCACCTTGACGGATGTGCTGCCAGGATTCGAGGCGCTCAATTTTGAACCTGCCGGTCCGGGGCGATGGCTCCTTCGGGCGGACTTCGGTGGCAGCGGCGGCAAGCTCATGCTGCGTTTCACCGAGCTGTCAGATGGTCAGCGAGCCCTGATCCTGTTGTACAGCATTCTGCACTTGCTTCTGGCTCAGGGACGTACGGTATTCCTTGACGAGCCGGACAACTTCGTCTCGCTGGACGAAATCCAGCCCTGGCTGCTTTCGGCGACGGATATGGTGGACGACGGCCACGGGCAGTTGGTGCTCGTTTCACATCATCCCGAGATCTTCAATCAATGGGCGGTCAGCCACGGCGTGCTCACCGAACGTGCCGGCTGCGGTCCGGTACAGATACGAAGGTACTCCCAGGCAGGCGACACGGGCTTGACGCCCGCCGAGATGGTGGCACGAGGATGGGTGGGAGGCGCGGATGGCGGCGCTGATAAGGGCGCAACCACGGCGATCACGCGATGAGCAGCCGATATGCAAGGGTCATTATCGTCGCCGAGGATCAGCGATCGGCCAATCTCCTGAGACGATATGCTCAGCGCGCGCTTGATATCGATACTCGAAGAATTCGGCAGGAGATCTCCCCATCAGGAAGCGGCGACGCAAAGCAATGGGTGCTGGGACGCTACCCGCTCGAAATGAAAGAGCTACGCCGGCGGCTGAGTCACATGTGTTTGCTGGTTCATATGGACGCCGACATCGAATCGGTGGCCCGGCGGCTCAATCAGTTGGACAACGCATTGGCCAGCGACGGGCAGGAACAGCGCGGGCATGATGAGCGGGTCAGTCATGTGATACCGCGACGACATACTGAGACATGGCTGTGCGTCCTGACCGGTATCGAGGTCGATGAAGACCAGGACTGCAAGAGACAGCGGCTCCTGCGGGATCCGGACAAAGCGGTGAGACCGGCGGCGGAGCGGCTTTACGTACTCACACGTCCGAACGCCCCAGCCCCACCCCTTCCCTCTCTGGTGACCGGTGTCATCGAACTTCGACGGCTGGGGACCTGAATCAGAGAGGTTGTCGCGCACCTTCTTGGGCGAGGGCCGTTCGTCCAATCTGTCAGAGAGCGGCCTCACGCGCGGCGGCGGCGATAGTGCATCCCGCCCAGGCCGATCAGCGTGAGCGGCAGGTAGCTCGCACCGCCGCAGGCGGTGGTGCCGCCGGTGCCGCCGCAGTTCGGCGTGGACGGTTCGTCAGGCGAATCCGTTCCGTCGCCGCCGGTCGAGCCGTCGTCCGGTGCGGCGTCGCAGGCGTTGCCCGCGCCGTCGCCATCGCCATCGGCCTGATCCGCGTTGGCGACAGCGGGGCAGTTGTCGCAGACGTTGCCGACGCCATCGCCATCGCCATCGGCCTGATCCGCGTTGGCGAGGGTGGGGCAATTGTCGCAGGCGTTGCCTGCGCCGTCCCCGTCGCCATCGGCCTGGTCGGCATTCGCGGCGGACGGGCAGTTGTCGCAGGCGTTCCCGAACGCGTCGCCGTCGCTGTTGGCCTGGTCGGTGTTGGCTGCGGACGGGCAGTTATCGCATGCATCTCCCACGCCGTCGCCGTCGCCGTCGAGCTGCGCCGCGTTGCTGACGGTCGGGCAGTTGTCTTCGTTGTCGTCGAAGCCGTCGCCGTCCTGGCCGGGCTCGTGGACGATGGTTTGTGCGGTAGCGGAGTTGTTCGACGAGACGGGGTCGCTGCTGGTGGTGCTGACGGTGACGGTGTGGTTGATCGTGCCGGGCGTGACGGCCTCCAGGCGGATCTGGAGCGAGGCCGAGTTGCCCGAAGCGATATCGTTGATGTTACAGGTGATTGTGGTCGTTCCCGTGCAGGAGCCGCCGGACGCGACCTCGGCCGATACCAGGGTCGCGCCTGCGGGCAGAACATCGGTCAGAATCACGCCCAGAGCGGCGTCGGGGCCGGCGTTGGCCACGGCGATGTCATAGGTGACGTTGTCGCCGGGCAGGAAGCGGGCGCCGCCGGGAACCGGCGGATCGGTCGTCGGGATGACGGCCTCGTTGGTGACGGAGAGATCGGCGACGGGCGCGTTGAAGCGCAGCACGCGGCTGTTCAGCCGGTCGCCCGCATAGAGGTTCCCGAAGGCGTCGACCGCCACGCCGGCCACGTCGTTGAGGCTGTCGGCGCTGACGCCCCCCTTGTTGACGGTCTTGGTGGTGAAGTCGCCGAGCTGCCCGTACACCCGGTCGGCCACGCTGTCATTCAGCGGATTGGCATACTCCAGAATACGCATGTTGATCGCGTCGGCGACGTAGAGGTTGCCGCTGATCGAATCGATGGCAATGCCCACAGGCCCGAACATGCTGCTCGCGCTGACGCCGCCGTTGTTGGCCGTATCGCTGGTGAAATCGGGCTGGCCGTAGGCGCGAGAGGCGTTCATGTTCGTCGAGAGCGGCACGGTGTAAAGCAGGACGCGGTTGTTGCCCTCATCGGCGACGTAGAGATTGTTGTTCGCATCGACGCCGGCCGCGATGGGGTTGCGAAGCGTGTTGGCGGCTGGATTGCCGCCCTGATTGGCGTCGGCGGACGTGAGATTGGGCTGGCCCAGAACGAGGTCGGCGGTGGTGTCGGTGCCGGTGGGGTTCTGGTAGATGGTGACGCGATGCAGGAAGCGGTCGGCGACGTACAGGTCGCCGTTGCTGTCCACGGCGATGCCGTCGGGGTTGCCAAGGTTATTCGCCGTCGCGTTGTTGGAGGCCGCCTGATTCGCGGTGGCGAAACTGTTGGCCTGGCCGAAGACCTGGACGGCGGCCTGGTTGGAGGTGATCGGGGGATCAAAGCGCAGGACGCGGATGTTGCCCGAGTCGGCGACGTACAGGCGGCCACTCGGGTCGACGGCCACACTGCGCGGGCCGGACATGGACTGGCTGCTGGGGGCGGCGTTGCCGAGATTGGGCTGATTGCTGGTGAAATCGGGCTGGCCCAGGACGATGTCCGCGGCAGCGCCGTTCGTGAAGGACTGGGGATTGGACCAGCTCAGCACGCGGTTGTTGCTCGTGTCAGCGACGTAGAGTCGGCCGTTTGTGGGGTCGATGGCGAGGTTGCGGCATCCGTCGAGGCTGGTGGCGCTGGCCGCGGCATTACCCTGATTGGCGGTGTTGCTGGTGAAGTTGGCCTGTCCGACGACGGCGTCGGCGGTCGTGTCGTTGGGCGCCGCGAGCAGGGGAATGGCGCAGGCGCAGAGAGCAACCACGATCGTCAAAGACAGACGGACGCTGAACATGCACGCTTTCCTTTCAGAATCAGATGGCCCGGCCGAACCCGACCCGGATGGACAGGCCAAGATGTTGACAGCACGGGCAGGCGAGGTCAAGCGCGTTCGCGAGTGTCGCGGGGCCGCGGCTGCACGATTGCAGCCGTGGCCGCGCCACCCCACCAGCGAACTGTGGTGCCCCATCAGGCAGGGATTCTCCGGTACTGGCTCGTGCATGCCGAGGGTTTCACGCGACTACGCCTCGCTCGCACTTGGGCTCCATGCGTGGCATCGTCCACTGACGCGGGACGCGCCCTGGCTGAGGTCATGCAGCCTCCGCTGCTTCTATCGGTCTGGCGCCTGCCCTCAGACACCTGAGCGGTTGATGCGGCGCCGGGAGTCGGGCGATCCTCACGGGCCATTGAGCCAGAACCGAAGGTCAGTCACCTATGACTCGGTGATCGTCAGCTTGACCTCGTGGTACTTTTCGCCCGTGGTATGTTCAGGGAGCGGAAGCGGTTCGCGAAGCTCGTATGATCCGTTGCTGATCACTCCTGATTCATCTATAAGGTTCCAGTTGTTCTCCGCGGGACCGGTGGTCGTCTGGTCGAAGCAGGTGTCGTGAACGCGGTAGACCACCGGGGCGCCGCCGCCCTGGAGCTCGGTGGTCCCTGACAGCGTGAATTGCGCCTCGCCTTTACCGGGCGTGCAGCTCAGCGTCGCTTTCACGGTGACTGTCCATTCCCGGTCGGTGTAGTCCGTGAAAAGCGTGCCTCCGCAAGCCTCGGGATCCGTGTAGACCGTCGTTTCGTGCTCGGTCCGGGTGACGGTGGCCGTGCCCTCGAGGTCCGAAGTGGCGGGATTCGTTCTGCGAAGATCGAATTCCACGTGCTGGCGGATCTCTCGCGTGGCGAGTTTGGACGTCGATTGCGGATTCATCGCCAGGAGATCGATGGTGACCGACTCCACATCATCGACGGTTCCCACCACATGTACCGTCGGAGATTCGATGGTAATGCACTCGAGCTCCTCGGGTTTCCGCTCCCCGTAGCATCCGATGATGTAAAACAGCAACATCACAGCGCCGCGGCGGTAAAGCCAGCACATTCCTGCCTCCTGAATGAATCCAGCAACCTGATAGTCGACCCGATACCGAAGATAACATGATGTGTGGAGGATTCAAAGGGAATCGACAGCGAACCGGCTGTTCGGGCCCGCCGCGAACGCGGCCGAGGGTCAAGTCAGCCTGCCTGGCCCGGCAGACATGGCTCATGCCGGACGATGACGGCGGGATTCCCGGCGCGGAGCGTGGCGGCCGATGGCGGAGTGGCGCGTCAGCCGCTCCGGGAGAAGTAGTCCCAGATCAGGTACACCTTCGCGTTGTTGATGCCCGGATAGGCGGAGTAGGGATAGGCCGCGTTCGAATTGTAGATCTTGCCGCCCGGGTCCTTGATCCATTTGACGTGGTAGTCGCCGTACAGCACGTTGAAGCCGCCCCCGTGGTAGCCGAGGGCCGCCTTCAGCAGGTTGCCGTCCGAGAAGAACCCGTCGGACAGCAGGGCGTGGATGTTGTGCCGGCCGCGGCTGGCCCGGGGCGACGGGCCCAGAAACGACGGATCCGGCTCGGCGGGGTCGTTGAGGTACTGATAGTACGGCGAATCCAGGCACTCGGGCGGGCCGGCGTCGCACGGCCAGTGCGAGCGGACCGTCTCCGCGGGGTACATGTCGCGCCCGGCGTCGCGCGGACTGCGGCTGTTGGCGGCGGGAATCGCATACTCGTAGGAGTAATATGGCGATATGGGGAAGTTGTGAGAGTTCAGGTATCCGGGATCGGTGCGTCTCTGGCTGGAGAACACCCTCAGAAACACGTTCATGCCGTTATCGGGGTTGCGGGCATTGAAGGTCCGGTTGCTGGGGCAGTAGAAGACTTCCGCATTCTTGCCGACGTACTTGGGGAACAGCGAGCCGCTGTTGAACGTCGCCCAGTCATCGCCCCGCGGCCGGGGAAAACCGTGATAGTAGAGCCCCTCGAGCAGGGCGTAGCGGAATTTCGCCGTCCAGGGCAGATAGGCCCGGTTCTCGGACGAGTAACCTGAAAAACCGACGCCCTGTTGATGCAGGTGCGATGCGCAGACGGCCCGCCTGGAGATTTCCCGCGCGTGGGACAGCGCGGGCAGGAGCACCGAGACCAGGAGAGCGATGATCGCCACCACCACCAGGACTTCGATCAGCGTGAATGCGCGCTGCCGTGGGCGGGGCGCTGAATCAGCCCGTACCTTCGAAGTCTCCCGCGTGTGGCTGCGCCGGCTGATGCCCATTGCCATCAATGTACCGCATGTGGCGCACGGCTGACAAGAACAAAGATGCCCGCTCCCCGATTCAGGGGTACAGGTAGTACTTGCGGGCGAGGGGGCGGAAGGCTGCAGCGCCTTTCTGAAGGAACGGTTCGATGTCGGCGTAGTGCATGCGCTGGGTGAACAACTCGCGCAGGCGCGGGCCTCCGCTGACCTTGTCGAACATCGACAGGCGCGACTCTTTGGCGAGCTCAAAGGGGTTCTTGTCGGGATACAGGCGATGATGCGCTTCCATGAGGCGGAACTGAATGCTCATCAAGTTGACCCTGGCGGGTTCCAGGATGTGGATCTGGACGCCTCTGAGCGTCTTGTCCTTATGATCCGTATAGAAGGGCCGAAGCGTGATCGGGCGGAAGCGCACGCCCTCCCATTTCTGTTTCTCGATCTCGCGGCACAGGGCGTCCGGGTCGATCCACTCGGCGGCGAAGACCTCGAACGGCAGCGTGTATCCGACGCCCTCGGAGATCACCTGCAGCTCGCCCATGACGCCGGTGGCCACGTAGAACATCGACGAGTCGGCCCGGGGAATGTGGGGTGAGGTCGGCACCCAGCACAGGCCGGTGTCGGCGAAGGTCATCGAGCGTTTCCAGCCCTGCATGGGCATGACGGTCAGCCGGCATCGCTTCTGTCCGAGCATGCCTTCGGCGTTGAGGAGGCGTGCGAGTTCGCCGCAGGTCAGGCCGTAGACGTAGGGGATGCGGAACTGGCCGACGAACGACTCGGCGCCGGGTTCGACGAGATTTCCCTCGATGCGCAGGCCGCCCAGGGGGTTGGGCCGGTCGAGCACGACGAACTCGATGCCGGCCTCGGCCGCCGCCTGCATCGAGACGCCCATCGTGCTGATGTACGTGTACGAACGGCAGCCGATGTCCTGAATGTCGTAGACGAGCACGTCGAGGCCCTTGAGCATCTCGGGCGTGGGCCGGCGCGTCTCGCCGTAAAGGGAATAGACGGGCAGGCCGGTCGCCGCGTCGGTCGTCGTCTTGATCTTGTCACCGCCGGCGTATTCACCGCGCACGCCGTGCTCGGGTCCGAACAGGGCGGCCAGCTTCACGCCCGGCGCCTTGTAGAGGATGTCGATGGTGGAGCGGAGCTGCGAATCAACGCCGGTCGGGTTGGTGATGAGGCCGACCCGTTTGCCGCGGAGCACATCGAAACCGCGATCGCGGAGCACGTCGATGCCCGGACGGACCTTCGGCGTCTGAGCACACGCGGAGACAACCGGAAGCAGGACAACCAGCATGAAATGTGATCGAACTCTCATCAAGCCACTCCAATTGTATGCAGTGCCGCCGCGGGAGGTACTTTACCTGCAAATCTCATAGCGAAGCCAGACGACACCGTCATCCAACGCCTCGACGCGCATGAGCCTGAGCCGGATGACATCTTCGATCGACTTCAGATCAGGTGCGCGGAAGACCGATCTGGGGCTGAGACCACCGATGAGCGACGGTTCGACCAGCAGGCTGATCTCGTCAACCAGGCCCGCCCGGATCATGGCGCCGTTGAGTGTGCCGCCGCTGTCCACGCGCACGACCTCGACGTGGTGGCGGCGCTGCAGCTCCCCGAGGGCGGCAGGAAGGTCGACGCGGTCTCCGTCCGTCTGGATCGTCTCGACGCGGGAATCCGCGAGCCATCGGAGATGGGCGGCGGGCGTGGAGGCGGAGCAGAGCGCGATGGCGCTTCGCCAGTAAGGCCAACTCTGCAGCACGGGCCAATCGCGCACC
Organism: uncultured Planctomycetales bacterium; assembly: GCA_964591605.1. GTDB lineage: Bacteria > Planctomycetota > Phycisphaerae > UBA1845 > PWPN01 > CAYLLT01. The sequence continues at coordinate 15,189 of CAZQEN010000018.1, read as the reverse complement.
CGGCCGCGGCTGTCTACCACGGCGAGGAGCGGCCGTGAAGATCGCCTTGAGGCGGGCTCATCGGGACTTGCCGTCTGCGCGACCTGCGAGTCGGTGTTCTGGCCGGCGGCCATCGCGAGCGCCTGCAGAATCGTCTCGCTCCCGACGAGCGTCGCATCTTCCTTCCAGGTCGAGCCGGCCAGACCGTAGAACAGGCCCATGTCAACCTGCGCCCAGTCGACGCGGCCGTCGGCACTGACCCAGTTGTGGAGAATGACACGAGGACGCACGCGGCCTGTTCCCGGTTGCCAGTCAAGCGGGCGGATGTACGTATTCAGGGAACGATAGTCGCAGCGGGCCTTGCTGTCACGTCATCCGGCTTGACGGACCGGCCCCTGCGGATCACCGTGCGGGTGCGCTGGCGGTTGCTGAGGGGAGGGGCCGGCCGTGCAGTTCCAGAGCGTAGATCGTTGGAAGCTGCGTGGCTTCGACGACCAGCAGGCGGACGCGCGACGTTCGCACCGGCGGGAAGCGGTGTCGCACCTGCGTGCGCGGCGGAGGTTTGCGTCTGTCGAGCACGTCGATCCAGCCGTGCCCGTCCCAGGCCTGGAGGCGGTAATGCGTGATGCGTCCGCCGGCGGCCTCGTGGAAGCGCAGCTCGCGCAGCTCGCAGGGCGCCGGCAGGTCGATCTGGAGCCAGGCGCCGTTGATGTCGCCGGTGCCGCTGTTCCAGCGGCTGACCGGGTCATCGTCGATCGCGCGCTCGGGCGTATATTCAGGCGAGAATACTGAGGAGGCAACGGACCGGGCACCCGTGGCGGACCGGGCCAGGTTGATCTCGTCGGCCGGCCGATCGACGTCGAGCCGCCGCTGCGGCAGGGCCATCGACGCGCCCAGATACCGGAATTCCGGCGGGGGCAGCGGCCCGGGGTCGTTCGCATTCTCCGCGAGTTCCTCCCGCGTCATCACCCACGCACTGACGGTCGTCGGGCCGGCGGCCTCTACGCGCAGCGTGACGGTCGCCTTGCCCGCCGGAAGAGGGGCGACCAGCCAGGCCCAGGCGAGCGGATCGGGCAGCAGGGAGGCCCTCCAGCCGTCGGCGGACTCCAGGAGGCGCAACTCAACCGGCTCGCCGTTGACCCGAACGGCCGCCTCGGGCGCGGCGAGCGGCGCCTCGCCCTCCGCGAGGATCCACAGCTCGCGTGATTCGTCGCCGGCGCGGATCCGCAAGTCGGCGGTCAGAACACCGCCAGGTTCAACCGGCAGGGGAGGGTCGTCCGGCGGACGCTCCACTGCGGCCCACGGCTCATCTCCCGCTGGTTCGACCGGAGCGCCCGAAGGGGGGCCGAAAGCGATCACGCGCGTCTCGTAGGGTCGCAGCGTGACGGAAAAGATCAATCCGTGCCGCCATTCGCCGCTCATCGTGGCATACAGTGGATACACCTGGGTCGCGGTCGCGCCGGCCAGCTCGCGCGGGCAGCCGATCTGCTCGTCAAGCCTGAGGCTGACCGGGCGCGGGTGGAGCCACGGGTTGCGCAGCATGACCAGACCCCGGTGGCCGCGGAAGTGCGCATATCCGTACACGTCGCGTCCGACCGGGGAGCCCCACTCCCTTGATGCCTTCGGGTCCGCCCACATGCCGGTGCAGATGGGCCGCGTGTGCGTGAGCAGGTCCGCATTCGCGCGCACCCACTGCGACCAGCGGGCCAGGAAGCGCCAGCGGCGTGCGTCCATATGACCGGGATTCACATAGAGCGGCAGGAAGGCGTGGCCGCGCATGGCGGTAACGACCGCATCGTTCTGAAGCGGCTCGGGCGTCTGATGGATGACGCCGAGCACCTCCTGGGCCTTCGCGGGGATCAGTACGTCGCGCGTGCCCTGGAGATTGAAGAAGTCGCGGGCGGTCGTGTAGCTCTCGCGATAGATCGGGCACGGCGTGCGCCCGGCCGGTGCATCGTCGCCGTAGGTGCCGATCACCGAATTGACGTGAGCGAGCCACCACGGGCTCGGTCTGTATCCGAAACAGGTCGCTTCGATCCAGACTTTCGGGTCAGCGGTCCGCAGCGCCTGGAAGACGTGGATGATTGCCAAAGCGGTTTGCTCGGCCGACAGTTCGCCCGGCTCGTGGCCGTGGTCCGATTCCGGGCAGGTCGGCACGTAGCCGTCGAACTTGAAATGAGCGATCCCATAGCGCGTCTCGACGTCGACGAGCGCGCGGCGCAGGGCGTCCGAATACCTGGGGCCTGCCAGGCACGCAACGCGATGGTCGGGCTTGAGCAGATGCGTCTCGTAGCCGTCCGCCCGGGCCCATTCGAGGTCCAGGGCCTCCGGGTACACGGCGCTCGGTGAGACCCACAGCCCCAGGCGCGCCCCCATCTTGCCCAGGGCCCACGAGAGGGGGGCAAAACCTTCCGGAAAGTTCCTCCGGTCGATCTGCCAGATCGACCGGCGATCCGACCAGCCCAGGTCCAGGCAGAAAGAGTCGAGCTTTCCGTTGCCCAGGCGATGAAACTGCTCGCCGATCGACTCGATCAGGTCGAGCATCATCGCGTGCGTGTAGGGAAAGGGCAGCGACCACCAGCTGTTGTACTGGATGTGCACGGGCTCAGACGGGGGGCGCAACGCCGCGACATAGGCCTCGAACGCGTCGCGGGCCGCACCCGCGGCGGCCACGCCGTACATCACGGGCCATGTGTCGTAGGTGATGCCCGGCACAATACGCACGCCGGGTCGGGAGACGAGCTGCGCGAGATGCCCGCTGACACGCGCGGCGGCGGCGGGAAACTCGACGCCCCAGAAGAAAGAGCGCGACAGGATCGGATAGCTCTGCCAGCCATCAAAGGGTTGACTCGCCTGAAGGCCGCTCACATCCGTCTCGTCGAGGACGATCCGCCGAAGCAGGATCGGCCCGCAAGCCTTGCCTTCCAGGCGGATCCGGCAGCGACGTCGAACCCAGCCCCGGTCGGCCGGAAGGTCAAACTCGCTGGTGTAGAAACAGTCCAGGCCGCGGGCGGCATCGTGGACAGTCGAGGTGAAACGCCAGATCTCCCCGTTGCTGCCGGTCAGCCGCTCGGCGTGATCGGCCTGCGCCGGCACCGGCAGCGATTCCCCGTCGGTCTCGAGGTGCGTGGGAAACACGCACAGGCTGAGCCGATCCTCGCCCTGCGCCGGGCGGAGTTCCAGCCGTGCCGCCTCGCCCGGATACCGCACTGACAACCTGCCGTTGCTCCAGGAGAAGGGGGGTTCACCAGGGCTGACTTGGTTCTCCGCCGGGCTGGAGCCGGCGGACGGCCGGAGGCCGGGCGGGGTGACCGATTGCCCGTTCCCAGTACCGGAAACCGCGAGTCCGGTAACGATTGCCATCATGATTTGAGCTACAATTCGCATTGTTTGCCGGTGTGCTTCCGATATTCATGCAGAGGGACCGGGTACGTGCATGCGGCAGCGTCGTCCGATCAAGGCCGCGAGGCGCGTTTCGCGTCGTTGCCGCACGCAGTCAATCTCATCCGTCCACTCACTTATAGGACTTATTCTCATGCACGTGAAGTCGCTTCTGGCCGGTGTGTGTGTCCTGTCGATGTTCTCGGGTTTGGGGTGTGTCGAGCAGCCGCCGGATGGCACGACGCCCGAGCCCTCCGTGCCGAGCCGGCTTCTGCTCACCGGGCGCGGACAGGTCCCGCCGAACTACACGCTGCGCTGGGTGGCGCCGGTCGGCGTGACCGTCGCCCGCTACAACGTCTTCCGTTCGAGCGCCGCCATCACCGAGGAGAACAGCGTGGCGTCGCTGATTGCGAGCCCCACCGCGGAAAGCCTCGTCGTGCAGGTCCAGCCGAACACGGGCACGCAGTTCTTCCGCGTGTCGGCGGTGGATGCCGAGGGCGTGGAGACCGGGCTGTCGTCGCAGTTGCAGGTGGATACCACCGCGCGGGCGGCCTTCCGGGCCGATGCGGTGCAGGACGAGGTCTTCGAGCTCTTTACGGTCCCTCTGGCGGGTGGCACGCCGCTGGCCGTCAGCGGCGTGGTGACGGGCGGGCGCAGCGTGCAGAGTTACTCATGGTCGCCCGACGCGCGATGGGTCGCGTTCATCGCCGACCTGGACGTGCAGGGGCAGCGCGAGCTGTACGTGAGCCTTCCCGAGGGAGCGCCGATCCCGATCAAGATGAGCGGCGCGACGGTGACGTGGGCGCAGGTGCTGGCGTTCGCGTGGTCGCCCGACTCTCAGCAGTTGGCCTTCGTTGCCGACCGCCTCACCGACGAGGTGTACGATCTCTATGTGGTTCCGCTGAGAACCCGGGCGCCGCGGCTGGTGAGCCAGTTGCTCGGGCGGCAGACGGGCTATGACGGCGTGCGGCAATTCGCGTGGTCGCCCGATGCGACGCAACTGGCCTTCGTTTCCGACGCGCTGGCGGACAACCTCTTCGAGCTGTTCACGGTGGACGTGAGAACGACCGCCGTCCAGCGGGCGAGCGCGGCCCTGGCTCCGATGGGCGCTGAGCTTGACGGCGTCTCCGACGTGGCCTGGTCGCCCGACAGTACGATGCTGACCTACCTGGCGAATGCGACGTTCCTGAACGTGCAGGAGCTGTTCCTGGTTCCGGCCATCGGCGGAGCGGTGCTCAACCTGAGCGCGCCGCTGGCCTCGGGTGGGAGTGTGCGGGGCTTCGCGTGGGCGCCCGATGCCTCGCGTGTGGCCTTCGCGGCGGATAAGGACGTACCCGGCGCTGTGCAGCTCTGGACGACGCTTCCTGATGCGACGCTCGCGACGGCGGTCAGCGGCATCGCCACACCGGGCACGGCGGTGACCGAGTTCGCCTGGTCGCGCGATGCCAAGACGCTGGCGTTTCGCGGGGATGTCGAGACGCCCGGACTGCCCGCCCTGTATGCGGTTGATCCGGACGGCGCCGATCTCCGCCGCATCAGCGGCGCCCTGGTTTCAACGACCACCATCCTGGACGACTGGGCGTGGTCGGCGACTTCCGCAGAGGTGGCGTTCCGCGGGACGGTCAGCGTCCGTGAATCGCAGGAGCTGTTCCTGGCGGCCGGCGACGGCAGCGGTTTGTCGCCTACCATTCCTCCTCTGCTGGACAATCAGGTGGTCGAGCGTTTTGCCTGGTCCGCGGACGGCTCGCGGCTCATCTACATCGCCGACCAGGAGAGCGACGAACAGTTCGCCCTCTACCTGGCTCCGCTGGACTTCACGCAGGGCGTCTCGACGCGGCTCGATGGCTTCCTGCCGCTGGCGGGCGATGTGACGCACGCGGCGACTTCTCCTCTCTGCAGCGACGATGTTCCAGCCGCCGCCACAACGGCCCTGGCCCCGTAACCGCCGCCGGCGCCGTAGTGGCCGCCCCCCGCGGCGACCGTGGGCATGCACGCTGAGAAGCTGATACTTCTGAGCGACACACCACTGCTCGAATCCCCCCGTCGTCTGGTTGCAGCCGTTGTCTCCCGGCTGGAGGGAGAACGGCTATGTGCGATATACTGCCCGGACCTTGGGAGTGTCCGACGGTTGCGACTGGCCTGTCGTCGGTGCTCCCGGGGATTCGCACTGCGGAGAGAGGCACCGGTCGGCCAGCGGCCGGCGGGCGTGCCCATCGAGGATCTGGTTCCTACCAGGAGTGATCATGAACGGCCCGCTGACGGGGTGGATGGCCTTTTTTTCGACGAGCTTCGCTATCTATATCGTTTCAGCCGCACCACCGGCCACCATCCTGGGGCGGGATGGGGCGCCGATGGTGCTTGTGCCGGCGGGGGAGTTCGTCATGGGCTCGGGCGAGGGCGGACTCGATGAGGGGCCTCCGCGGCGGGTGGATCTGCCCGCGTTCTACATCGACCGGCACGAGGTCACCAACGAGCAGTACCTGCGGTTCATTGGACAGACCGGGCACGAGCCGCCGCGAAGCTGGGGCGGGCCGCGGCCCGGGAAGGGGATGGAGAAGCTCCCCGTCACCGATGTCACGTGGTTCGATGCGATGCAGTACGCCGTGTGGGCTGGTAAGCGCCTTCCCACAGAGGCAGAGTGGGAGAAGGCGGCGCGCGGGACCGACGGCCGGCGGTTTCCGTGGGGCAATCTCGACATCGAAAGCGCCCGCCAGCTCGGCAGCGACAAGCCGCTGCAGCCGGTGGGCTCGCGTCCCCCGGGCGCGTCTCCCTTCGGGTGCCTCGACATGGCGGGCAATGCGTGGGAGTGGGTGGCCGACTGGTACGACGGCTACCCCGGCACGACGGCCCGCTCCGTCCACTTCGGGCAGGATTACAAGGTCATGCGGGGCGGAGGGGCGATTTACTTCTACGGTTACAACGTTGTGAACGCCGGGCGCTGCTCGCAGCGAGCGCGGCTCGTGCCGTTCGGCAGCCATGACGGCCTGGGCTTCCGCTGTGTGCAGGATCTGCCGGGCGCCCGGCCGGCGTACGATGCAGCGCGGGCGCTCGCGGAGGCTCAGTCGCAGCTTCAGGCCTCGCTCAAGCCGCCAGTGACGCTCAGCCACGAGAAGGAGTTTGCGGGGCAAATCCAGGCCGCAAAGCTCGCACTGAAGGTGGTCGGTGCGCCCGGCCAGAAGGGCATCGCGCGGACAGGTGTGCCGTTTCCGCAGGATGCACTGAAGGATCCGGCCAACATCCGCATCCTCAAGGACGGCCGGCCGGTTGCCGTTCAGACCAGAGTGCTCTCGACGTGGGCCAACCACTCGCCGCGCTGGGTTCTGGTGGACTTTCCGGCAGAGGCGGGCGGGGCATATGAACTGGATTTCAGCGGGCAAGGCGCGCCGGCGGCGGCCCGCCCGGCCCTGCAGATCGAGCGGGGCAGTCGGGCGGTTCGGTTCGAGACCGGGGCCATCGCCGGGGACATTACTGCTGATGGATGGCTTGCAGAGGTTCAACGGGCGGATGGCACGGCGGTTTTGCCGGGCATGGAGCTGGTGATCCGGCTGGCCGCTCCGGGCGGGCCGGTCGAGGTTCGTCCGCTGCCCGCCGAGCGACTGGACATCGAAGAGGCGGGGCCGCTGCACGGGCTGATCCGCCTTCGCGGTCGGACGGCCGGTGCGGAGGGCGCGGAGACGTCTTTTCGCTACGACCTGCGGATTCACGTGACGGCCGGCTCCCCGCGGCTGAACCTGCTGCTCACGCTGACGCACTTTGCGCAGCGGAAGGACTCGAAGGACGAGTACGAGAAACCGATGCCGAGCATCCCGGTCGCCGGCGCGGTGGTCCGCTTCCGCCTGCCGGAGCCCGCGACGGAGACGACCTTCGGCGGCGACCGCGGGCCGCACACGATCCCCTCGGGGCAGGCAATCACGCTGCTGCAGCCTGACGATCTGCGGTACACGCTGACGCGGGGCGGCGAGCAGCTCGCGGCGGGGACGCGGGCGCCCGGCTGGGTTGCCGCGCGCGGACCGGCCGGCTGGATGCTGCTGGGCGTACGGCATTTCTGGCAGAATCACGCCAAGGCCCTCCTGGCGACGCCGCAGTCGCTGGCCGTGAATCTGTGGGCGGGCGCCGAGCCGTTCGAGTGGGAATCGGGTCTGGCCAAGACGCACGAGATCATCCTCGACTTCTCTCAGGAGGCACAACCGCCGGAGGTCGCCACGCTCGACCCTCTCCGCGTGACCCTTCCGCCGTCGTGGGCGTGTGCGAGCGGTGGGGTGGGCACGATTCTGCCGCGGGGGCCGGAGGCGATCGAGCGATTCGCCTACTGGGAGCTGCTCCGCGATGCGGCCAAGCGGCGCTGGGTGCAGTCGATGCCCTTTGGCATGCGCGATTTCGGCGATGCGTACATGGGCGGACCGTACAAGGGCAAGAACGCGTACGCCAATCTCGAGTACGATGTTCCGATGAACTTCCTGATGGACTTCCTCAAGACCGGGCAGGTCTGGCTGCTGGAAGCCGCGGAGGTGCAGACCCGGCACCAGGTCGATGTCGACGTCGATCACTTTCTCGGGCGGCAGTGGAAGCACAGCCCCCAGCACACGACGACCGAGGCGGAGTTCGGCCACGTTTTTGTCCGCGGCATGCTCCTGCATTACCTGCTCACCGGCGAGACGCGCTCGCTCGAGGTGGCGCAGTCGGTGGGCGACTGGATGGCCCCGCGGGTCGCCAGAACGGAGGGCATGGGCAACGAACGGCAGATCGGGTGGTCGATGTATGCCTTGACCGGGCTCTACGAGGTGACGAAGGAGCGCAGGTATCTCGACGCCTGTGTGAGCGCCTGCCGCAGACTCTCGGAGGGTCAGACGGCCACGGGCAAGTTCAACATCCGCTGGGACAACCGTATCTCGTTCTTCAACGGCATCGCCATGATGGGCATGCTGACGGTACAGGAGCTCACCGGCGATGAGGCGATTGCCCGGACGATCCTGGCGGTCGCCCGGCGGACGTTGGGCTTCTATCCGGAATACGCGTGTCGGACGCTGAACGCGTTCTGCTGGGCAGCCGAGCAGAAGCAGGATCCGCGGTACCTGGTCGAGATGGAGCGCACGTGGAAGAGCTCGATGGAGTTCCTGATGGGCCGGGACGCGGGGGTGACAGAAGAGGTCTACGCCTGGCGCTTCACGTGGTTCGCGTGCAGGCATCAGCTCTTTCCGCTGTTCGAGCAGCCGCCGGCGGCTTTGCCGGAGGCGTCGACCTGGCGGGGTCTGCGTCTCGATCAGCAGCGGGTGGAGGCGTACCTGCGAGGCGGCGGGGGCAGGACGGCTGCGGTCATGCTGATCGTCGAAGGGCAGAGCGCCGCGCGCGCCGAGTTGTTCGACCCGTCTGGAAAGGTCGTGCGGACCATCGCGTTCGACCGTCCGTCGCGGCAGTTTCAGCCGGTCGTCCTGACGTTGCCGGGAGACAGTGGCATCTACCGGCTCAGCCTCACCGCCGAGACCGCCAACGCCTGGCAGATTCACTACGATGCACACACGCGCGTGACCGTCTGCGATCCGGGCCTGCATCTGCTCCCGGTGATCTACCCCCGGGCCACGGGCTTTCTCAAAGAGGGGGCCAGGGAAGTGGCCGTGCGCGTGGAAGCGATGGGAGAAGGTTTTCACTCCGTAACGCTCTATACTCCGTCCGGCCAGGTGGCGGCCGCGGCGCGGAAATTCGTCGATCTGGGGGACGTGAACCGCTACGTGGTCGAGCTGAAGGCGCCGGTGTCGGGCGATGCGCGGGGATGGTCGCTCGAAGTCTGCAACGGCAGGGTGTTGAGCATCGACGGCTTTCTCCCCTACTGGGCGGGTGACCGCGACCAGCTCTTCAACCCGGAGCGGCCGGGAGACCGGTGAGCGAGCCGGGGCGCTTCGCGATACGCTGCGGCGCCGGCCGCGCGGACCTCCCCACGGGCGGTCTGCATCCACATCTGAGAATTCAGCGGGACTCGCGAAGGGTTGAGTGCGTTGCCCATCCAGGTCCCGTCCGGCAGACGGGACCTACCTGAGCAAATCCCGGCAGAATGGCCGCCCTCCGCTGAACCCGAGTATGTGAAAGTGGTTGCACCCGTGCCGGTTATGTGCGATATTGCAGCATAAGGGCATTTCCCACTTCTCAAGGAGGCTTCGGTGCCGCTTCGACGAAGCTGCAGGGTTGCGGTGTGGTTCACGGGTCTGCTGGGCGTCTCGGTGATGACGGCGGGGGCGGATGCGCCGGCGAGTCGGCCCGCGGAGGCGCTCTCGGAGACTCAGCAGAAGGCGCTGGCGGACCTCGTGCGCAGTCTCGAGAGCCTGCGGGCCGATCCGGCTTCGCTCCCGCGCATTCGGCAGCATCTGCGGCAGGAGCGCGCGCGACTCGAGTCGTCCGTCAGCGCCCTGGAGGCCCGCGCGAGGGAGCTGCAGCAGCAGCTCGACGCGGCGAACCGGGAGAAAGCGTCGGCGGCTGCGCGGCTGAATGCGCTCCGGGCGGGGGAGCTTCTGCTGGCCGACGGGGCAGCTCCCGCCACGCAACCGGCGGGCGCTGCGGTTGCCGCGGCCAGGTCGCCTGCGCCGGCGGCGACTCCTGCGGATCCGAAACTCCGGTTGTTCACGAGTGAAGTCCGGCCGGTGCTGGTCAGCCAGTGTTTCAACTGCCATAGTGGGCAGTTCAAGAGGGGGGGATTGGATCTTTCGACACGCGAGACGCTCCTCAAGGGCGGGGACAGCGGTCCGGCGATCGTCCCCGGCAAGGCCGGAGACAGCCTGCTCCACAAGTTGGTCACGCACGCGCAGGACCCGCACATGCCGGCCAAGGCGGACAAGCTGCCCGATGCGGCCATCGCCCGGATCGCCGAGTGGATCGATGCCGGCGCACCGTACGACGCACCGCTGACGGCCGTGGCGCCGCAGCAGGCGGGCGGGGCGGCCTCGCAGCCGGCGCAGGCGCAGCGGGTCGAGCACTGGGCGTTCAAACCGGTCCACCGGTCGGCGCCGCCGCCGGTCTCGCGCGGCGACTGGATCCGCAACCCGATCGACGCGTTCGTGCTGGCGAAACTGGATGCCGCCGGGTTGAAACCATCGCCCGAGGCCGACCGCCGCGCGCTCATCCGCCGGCTCAGCCTCGATCTGCTCGGATTGCTGCCGAAACCCTCTGAGGTGGACGAATTCGTCCGCGATGAGCGGCCCGATGCGTATGAGCGGCTGGTGGATCGGCTGCTGGCCTCGCCCCACTACGGCGAGCGCTGGGCGCGGCACTGGCTGGATCTCGCCCGCTACGCGGACAGCGACGGCTACGAGAAGGACGAGGCCCGGCCGCACGCCTGGCGCTGGCGCGACTGGGTCATCAACGCACTCAATGCCGACATGCCCTTTGACCAGTTCACCATCGAACAGCTCGCGGGCGATCTGCTGCCGGATGCGAGCGTCGAACAGCGCGTGGCCACCGGCTTTCACCGCAACACGCTCACCAACAAGGAGGGCGGCGTCGATCAGGAGGAGTTCCGCGTCAAGGCGGTCGTCGATCGCGTCAATACGACGGGCACCGTGTGGCTCGGGCTCACGGTGGGCTGTGCCCAGTGCCACACGCACAAGTATGACCCCATCACGATTCGCGAGTATTACCAGCTCTTTGCCTTTTTCAATTCGTCGATGGAGGTGAACGAGCCGGCTCCGTTCCCCCGCGAGATGGAGGCATACCGCAAGGCGAAGGCCGAGTATGACGCCGAACATGCGAAGCTCGTCGCGGCGCTCGCGGCGTTCGAGAAAGAGGAGCTGCCCCGGCGCCAGGCGGAATGGGAAACGCAGATGACAACCGAGGCGAGCTGGCAGGTGCTCACGCCCGTGTTCGCGTCGTCGGCCGAGGGTGTCACGCTTGCGGTTCAGAGGGATGGCAGCGTTCTCGCCAGTGGAACCACACCGGAGACCGATTCGTACACGCTCGTGTTTCGCACAGAGCTGACGGGCATCACCGCTCTCAAGATCGAGGCTCTCACGCACGACACGCTGCCCGCCAAGGGCCCGGGGCGCGTGGCCAGCGGCAACTTCGTGCTCTCGGAGGTGATGGTCAACGCGACGGATCTGGGCCGACCCGACGAACTGGGTGCCTCGTACCGCGTGCCGCTCGCGCGGGCGGCGGCGGATCACTTTCAGACTGACAAACCCTGGCGGCCGGAGAATACGATCGACGGGAAGCCCGATACCGGCTGGGCGATCGGCCCGCAGATGGGCAGGGACCACGTGCTCGTGCTGGAGACCGCGCAGGACATCGGCGGCCCGGGTGGCACGCTGCTGAGCGTCGTGCTCGATCAGAACTACGGCGACATCCACACGCTTGGCCGGGTGCGGATCTCGGTGACCACAGCGAAGCGCCCCGAGCACCTTCGGGTGATTCCCGAAGATGTGCTGGCGATCCTCAAGAGACCGGCCGAGAAGCGCAACGCCAAACAGAAAGAGCGGCTCACGCAGTACTGGAACACCATCGACCCGGAGCGCGACAGGCTGGCCAGGGCGATCGAGGAGCACGCAAAGAAGGCCCCGGCCGTTCCGCTGGCGCAGCTCCTTGTCGAGAACCCGAAGCCGCCCAAGAGCCACATCCTGACCAAGGGCGACTTCCTGCGGCCCGGCGATGCGGTGCAGCCGGCGACGTTGTCGGTCCTGCATCCGTTCAAGCCTCGCGGGGCTCAGGGCGACCGCCTCGATCTGGCACGGTGGCTCGTGGATCCGGCCAATCCGCTGACGGCCCGCGTGACGATGAACCGCATGTGGCGGCAGCTCTTCGGCCAGGCGATCGTGCCGAGCGTCGATGACTTCGGCACGCGCAGCGACCCTCCCTCGCACCCGGAGCTGCTCGACTGGCTGGCCTCCGAGTTCATCGCCCGCGGATGGAGCCAGAAGGCGATGCTCAAACTGATCGTGACGTCGGCGACGTACCGCCAGTCGTCGCACGTCAAGCCCGAGCTGCTGGAGCGCGACCCCAAGAACGTGCTGCTGGCCCGCCAATCGCGCTTTCGCGTCGAGGCGGAGGTCGTCCGCGATATCACGCTGCAGGCGGGGGGGATCCTGAACGAGTCCATCGGCGGGCCGAGCATCCGGCCGCCGCTGCCGCCCGACCTGGCCGCCCTGGTCTATGCCAGCAGCCTGCGCTGGAACGAAAGCCCGGCCCCGGATCGCTACCGGCGGGGGCTCTACATCCACTTCCAGCGGACGATCCCATATCCGATGCTGATGGCATTCGACGAACCGGATTCCAACGTCGCCTGTGCCCGCCGCGAACGCTCGAATACGCCGCTGCAGTCGCTGACGCTGCTCAACGATGCGGAGTTCTTCCAATGCGCCCAGACGCTGGGGAGCCGGGCGCTCACGGCGGCGATCGAGCCGCTCCAGGTGGATTCCGCTTCCGGTGCCGCCGTCAGGCTGGTGGCCGACACAAAGGAATCTGGCAGCTCCGCAGCGTCCGGCGCGACCACGCGCCCGGCCGCCGGCACCGTCCTTTCCGACGAACACCTCGCGTCGGGCATCCGGATGATCTACCGCACCTGCCTGTCGCGCGATCCCGACGCGTTCGAGATCCAGCGACTTGCCCGGCTCTGGCGGGAGATCAGCGCCCTGGCCCGCAACGACGCCACAGCCGCCGAGAAGATGGTGGGCAAGCCGGAGGTCAAACTGACCTCGGTCCAGGTGCCCGACGCGGCCGCCTGGGTGGCCGTCGCCCGGACGGTGATGAACCTCGATGAGTTCGTGACGCGGGAGTGAAAGGCTGCTGGGAGTTCGCATACAATCGCGTGAGGTGAGTGAGCGGGGGCCCTATGGGCACCTTCAAAGAGCAAGTGATTCAGATGATTCGGTGTTTGCCGGACGATTGCTCGCTTGAAGACATTCAATACCATCTATATGTGCGTGCGAAGGTGGAGGAGGGTCTTCGCGCTGTTAAAGAGGGGCGCATGCTGACTCAGGACGAACCTGAGCGACGGGTGAAGAACTGGTTCAAGGCCAGAATCGAATAGGGTCTAGTGCCGTTTTCGGCAAGGCAGTGTCGACTGTTTGCGCTAGGCCCGGCCTTCAGGCCGGGTTGGCCATCGTCGTCACAATCTGACCCCGCTTCAGCGGGCTTCTCGCGCGGGTTCAGCACGCACCGACGTGCTGAAGCGGGGCGAGTAATCCCGGTGAACCGGGATCGGGCCACGGTTGACGTTCGTTTACCCGGCATAAATGCCGGGCGTAGCGACGTTTTCGGTAAGAGAGTGCCGTAGCGGCCGCGCCCCGTGGCGGCCGGGTTCGCCGAAGACGGACGACAGCCGGCGTCGTGTCTCTTGGCGGTGGCTTCGCCACCGCGCAGCCGCCACAGGAGGCGGCTGCTACAGTGGTCGGAGGTTGAGTGATGGATCCCCTTGAAGAACAACTCCTCCAATCCCGGCGTTCTTTCCTGGCCACCGCCGCCAGCGGGGTGGGGACGCTGGCGCTGGCGAGCCTGCTCCAGCAGGACGGGCTGCTGGCGGCGGATGCGGCGCCGGGCTCGATCGTCAATCCGCTGGCGCCCAGGCCCCCGCATTTTGCCCCCAGGGCCAAGGCATGCATCTTCTTCTTTATGGAGGGTGCACCGAGCCAGATGGACCTCTTCGACCCCAAGCCCAGGCTCAACGAACTGCACGGCCAGAAGCTCCCCGAATCGCTGACCAAAGAGGTGCGCTTCGCGTTCATTCAGAAGGACACCGCGACGGTGCTGGGCAGCCCGCGGAAATTCAAGAAGTACGGCCAGAGCGGGATGGAATTCTCTGATCTGCTGCCGAACATCGCGGCGTGCGCCGACGACATCTGCATGGTCCGCTCGATGCACACCGAGGCGTTCAACCACCACCCCGGCCAGCTCATGATGAACACCGGCGTACCCACGTTCGGCCGCCCGAGCATGGGGGCGTGGCTCAACTACGGCCTGGGGAGCGAGTCGCAGAACCTCCCCGGCTATGTCGTGCTCACCGCCGGCCGCGGCACCAGCGGCGGGGCGACGCTCTGGTCGAGCGGCTTTCTGCCCTCCACGTACCAGGGCGTGCTTTTCCGCAACCAGGGTGACCCGGTGCTCAATCTGAGCAACCCGCCGGGCATGAGCGACGAAATGCAGCGGAGGAGCCTCGACGCTGCCCGCGACCTGAACCAGCGCCACCTCGAGCAGGTGGGCGATCCGGAGATCGCCAGCCGCATCGCGGCCTACGAGCTGGCCTTCCGCATGCAGTCGGCCGCGCCCGAATTGATGGACCTCAAATCCGAGAAGCCCGAGACGCTGGCCATGTACGGCGTCGAGCGCGACGATCCGGCCGGGGGCGGCCGCGGGATCGGTTTTACGCCCGGCGTCTATAAGACCTTTGCCTCCAACTGCCTGCTCGCCCGGCGGCTCGTTGAGCGGGGCGTGCGTTTTGTGAACGTCTACCACGCCTCCTGGGACCACCACAGCAACCTGAACGCCGAGCTGCCGTTCAACTGCGGCATGGTCGACCAGCCGATCGCCGCCCTGCTCAAGGATCTCAAACAGCGCGGCCTGCTTGACACGACGCTGGTGGTGTGGGGGGCCGAGTTCGGCCGCACGCCGCTGGGCGAGAACCGCGTCGGCTACAAGGATGTGACCGGCCGCGACCATCACCCCTTCGCCTTCACGCTCTGGATGGCCGGCGGCGGCATCAAAGGCGGCCGGATCATCGGCGAGACCGACGAGATCGGCTGGAACATCGTCAAGGATCCCATCCACATCAACGACCTGCACGCCACGCTGCTGCGCCTGTTCGGCCTGGATCACAAGCGGCTCACCTACCGTTTCCAGGGCCGCGACTTCCGCCTCACC
>CAZQEN010000017.1:0-42084 GCA_964591605.1 uncultured Planctomycetales bacterium | reverse complement strand
CAGGGGATGGCGCCGGTGTAGCGGTAGGTTTCGGCGCTGCCGTTCTGGCCTTCGCAGGTGAGCGGGGCGGAGTTGCCGGTGGTGATCAGTCCGCGGGCGTCGAGCGGGCCGTAGTACAGCTCGACCGCGACCTCCTCGGGCCGGATCGAGCCGAGGCGGATCTGGGCGGTGACGGGCAGCTCGTTGCCCACGATGGTCTGCTCGGGGATCTTGGCGTCGACCGCTTCGATGCGCACCTCGTCCCACTTGCTCTGGAGCTTGCTGCGCCAGGCGGCCACCTCCTTGGTGACCTTATACTCCTCCTGGGTGAAGCGGCGCCAGCGCTGGGCGGCGGGCAGGTAGAACCTTTCGGTATATTCCTGCACCATGCGGTTGGTGTTGAAGAACGGGCAGCAGGTGCGCATGGAGGCCTTCATGGTGGCGATCCACCGGCGGGGCAGGCCGTCGGCCCCGCGGTCGTAGAACATGGGGACGATTTCCTTTTCGAGCAGCTCGAAGAAGGACTGGGCCTCCATGTGGTCCTGGTAGTCCTGGTTGCCGTAGATGCGGCGGTCGCCGATGGCCCAGCCGTTGGTGCCGTCGTAAGCCTCCGGCCACCAGCCGTCCAGCACGGACATGTTGATCCCGCCGTTGGGGGTGACCTTCATGCCGGACGTGCCGCTGGCCTCGTGCAGCTTCGTCGGCGTGTTGACCCACACGTCGACGCCCCAGACGAGGGAGCGGGCGACGGTCATGTCGTAGTCTTCGATGAAGACGATGCGGTTTCGCACCTCGGGCTGCTTGGCGAACGCGACGACCTTCTTGATGACTTCCTTGCCGGCCTCATCCTTGGGATGGGCCTTGCCGGCCATGATGAGCTGCACGGGGCGCTTGGGGTCGGTCAGGATCTTCTTGAGCCGCTCGGGGTCGCGGAACATGAGCACGGCCCGCTTGTAGGTGGCAAAACGCCGGGCGAAACCGAGGGTGAGGGCCTCGGGATCGAGCACCTCCTCGGCGGCGTGGACCTCGGCGGGCGGTGCGCCGCGGGCGATCATCTGCATGCGGAGTCGCCGCCGGGCGAAGGCGACGACCATCTCGCGCAGGCGCTCGTGCGAGCGCCACAGCTCGGCGTCGGGAATGAGATCGACGCGCTGCCAGATCGACGTGTTGACCGGGTCGTCGGACCACTGCGGGCCGAGGTACTGGTCGAAGAGGTGCGCGAAATCGCGGGCGAGCCAGCTCCGGATGTGAATGCCGTTGGTGATCGCGCTGATGGGCACCTCGTTGATGGGCACGCCCGGGTACACCGCGCTGAACATCTTGCGCGAGACCTCGCCGTGGAGCTGGCTGACGCCGTTGCTCAGGTGGCTGAGGCGCAGGGCGAGGACGGCCATGCAGAACGGCTCGCGGGCGTCGGCCGGATTCATGCGGCCGAGCTCCTGCAACTGGTTGTCGTTGATGCCCAGTAGGTTGCAGTAGGGGCCCATGTAGCGCGTGACGAGCGGCGGCGGGAACGTGTCGATGCCGGCGGGGACCGGGGTGTGCGTGGTGAACACCGTGCCGGTGGCCACGACCTCGCGGGCCTGATCGAAGGTGAGCTTGTCGCGGGTCATGCGCTGGTGGATGCGTTCGATGGCCAGGAAGGCGGAATGCCCTTCGTTCATGTGACAGACGGTGGGCTGCATGCCCATCTCGTAGAGGGCGCGGACGCCGCCGATGCCGAGCACGATCTCCTGGCGGATGCGCATTTCCTGATCGCCGCCGTAGAGCCGGGCGGTGATGTCGCGATCCTCGGGGCGATTGTGCGGATGACCCGTGTCGAGCAGATAGAGCACGACCCGGCCGACGTTGACCTTCCAGATGTTGACGATGACCGGATGCCCGCCGACGTCGACGGTGATGGTTCGCTGCTGGCCCTGGGCATCGCGCACCTGCTCGACCGGGAGCATGGCGAAGTCGAGGTCGGGGTAATCCTCGAACTGGTAGCCGTCGCTGGTCAGATACTGGTGGAAGTACCCCTGCCGGTAGAGCAGACCGACGCCGACGAGGGGCAGGCCCATGTCGCTGGCGCTCTTGAGGTGATCGCCGGCCAGCACGCCCAGGCCGCCCGAGTAGATCGGCAGCGATTCGTGCAGGCCGAACTCGGCGGAGAAGTAGGCGATCGTGCCGACCTTCTCTTTGCCGTAGTTCTCTTCGAACCAGGTGGGCTGCTTGAGGTAGGTGCTCAGGGCGCCCATGACCCGGTTGAGCGAGGAGATGTAGGCCGGGTCGCGGGCGAGGCGGTCAAGCCGCTCCTGCTTGAGGCGCGAGAGCATCATGACCGGGTTGTGCCGGAACTCGCGCCACAGGTCGAGGTCGAGCCGTCGGAACAGCTCGATGGCTTCGGGGTTCCAGGTCCACCAGAGGTTGTAAGCCAGGTCGCGGACCGCCCGGATGGGCTCGGGCAATGCAGGCAATACGATAAAGCTGCGGACTTGAGTCATGGACACTACCACACGCTCTCAAAGACCAGAGTATGCAACAACCAGGTGGGGGAACCGATGCCCTGGGGGCCGGCTCTCATCCAACACCGCTCCTGTCCCAATCCAACCCCACCGAAGCGAAGCAGGTCTTGGGCAACCGGCGCAGCCGCTGCGCCGCGCCGAAGCGCGGGGAAGCGACTGAATATAGGTCCCACCCTGGAGTGTAGCATCGGCAATCCCGGCCCCAGGCTCCGCTATTTAATGCCAAGCCGGCCGGCATTGCCAGTCCTTTTGTGAGGCGGGGGCTCTGGGGAGGATGGGGCGGTGACCGGGGGGCCGACCTTGTCAGACGAAAAACCGTCTGACCGCACGATAGGAGGAGGCTGGACCGAGTTTAGAGCCTAGAATCAGCGGCGGAGCCCCCCCGTGCCGGACGATAAAGGCGACGAAGCGGCTTTCTCAACTGGGAGCACAAGGACCATGGTGACCGAGGAAATTCAGATCGAGGGGCACATCATCGACTCGCTCATCCTGTCGAAGGTCCTGGATGAGATTCTGAGTTTCGGCGGTGACTTCAATATCCGGGACGTGAAGATCGGTCAGAAGCCGGGCGACCGGAGCCGGGCAACCATCGACGTGTCTGCGCCGAACGTCGAGCTGCTCTCGAGCATCCTGGCGCAGATCGGGAAGCACGGGGCGACCGTACGCCGTCCGGAGGATGTGCGGCTGGTGGCGGCCGAGCAGGATGCTGTGTTCCCTGAGGGTTTCTACTCGACGACAAACCTGCGCACGCTGGTGCGGCATCATGGGCAGTGGCATGAAGTGCGGTTTCAGGAGATGGACTGCGGCATTCGCTACGCCGAAAAGTCGAAAATCGAAAGTCGAAAGTCGAAAGAAGCGGTTCCCGAGATTTCGTCGGCTGACGACTCGCCTTCCGCCCTTTTCGAATGCGTCCCGCTGATTCATGTCCAGAAGGGCGATCAGATCGTCGTGGGGCACCGGGGGGTGAAGGTGGTGCCGCTGGAGCGGACGCAGCACAAAGACACGTTCGAGTTCATGGCTTCCAGCGTCTCCACGGAGAAGCCCAAGAATGTGATCATCCACGACGTGGCGGTCCGGATGAAGGAGGTCAAGGCGGCGGGGGGGCGGATTCTGCTGGTGGGCGGGCCGGCGATCGTGCACACCGGCTCGGCCCGGCACGTGGTCCGTCTGATCGAGGAGGGCTACGTGCAGGTCCTGTTTGCGGGCAATGCGCTGGCCACGCACGACATCGAGCAGGCCATCTTCGGCACGTCGCTGGGCGTGCACATGGACCGGGCCATCCCGGTGGACACGGGGCATGAGCATCACCTGCGGGCGATCAACACGGTGCGGCGGTACGGGTCCATCGCCCAGGCGGTGAAAGCGGGCGTGGTGACGAGCGGGATCATGCACGCCTGCGTGACGCACGGGGTGGATTTCGTGCTGGCGGGCTCGATCCGCGATGACGGCCCGCTGCCCGAGGTGATCACCGACGCGCTCGTGGCCCAGGATGCAATGCGTGCCCATACGCGGCAGGTGAACTTCGCCCTGATGATCGCGACGACGCTGCACTCGGTGGCCACGGGGAACCTGCTGCCCGCATGGGTGCCGGTGGTGTGCGTGGACATCTCCCCGGCGACGGTGACGAAGCTGGCCGACCGCGGGACGTTCCAGACAGTGGGGATTGTGACGGATGTGGAGCCGTTCCTCCGCGAGCTGCTGCTCGAGCTGGGCTGTGAGATCCGGTGAGCCAGGCCGCCCCCCCCGCCGGCATCCCGTTTCTGGGCACGATGTGACCGAGGCCGGCGGCCGCCGTTTGTGGTGCAGGCGTCTCGCCTGCACGGTGCAGCCGAGATCCCGATTTGCATCGGGACACCACAAGGCTGACCTTGCTGCCCGAAAAGCTGGCAGCCTCCTGACTGTGGGTCTGGCAGTTCTTTCGGGAGCGGGCTTGTAGGTCTCCCGGCGCGCCGGGACCGGGCCGGACCTGCGATGGCGGAGGGTCTGCCCAACCGAGGTCCCGTCCGGCAGACGGGACCTACCCAGGCGGATCCCGGAAACTGCCCCGCCCCCGATGGTCACAATGTGACATTTTGTTGCGGGCGGGGGGCGGATGCGGTATAAGGGAGGTTCAGAGTCGAGGCAGGCGATTGTCCGGCACATCTGGTGGAGATTCGTATGGTCCGCGGGGGCCCGTTCTGGCTGTGTGCCGTCTTCGTCGGCCCGGTGTGGGCGGCAGCGCCCGGATGTGCGCGGGCCGAGCGGGTGGTGTCGGCGGATGAGCGCTGGGCGATCCGCGAGGGGCGGTTTTATCAGAACGGGCGGTGGGTGTTCCTCAGGACCGGCAAGCTCCTGCGCGGTTTTCACGATCCACAGACGGCCGACGGGGTCATGCAGGACATCGACGTGCTCTCCGGCCGGCTGAACTTCAACAACTTCTCGATCAACATCTATCCCGACGCGTTTGATGGGGATGGTGACGGGCGCATCGATCCGGAGCGGCGGGAGGCCTATCGCCGGATCGGGGACATCCTGGATCACTGCTGGCGCCGGGGCGTGTTCTGCTGCCTGTCGTTCGAGACGTACAACATCGGCGGCGGGGGGACACCCAGGGCGCTGTTCGAACGATTTGCCGACCTGGCGGCCGTCAACGGGCTGGGCGAGCCGGCGATCGACGTGGAATACTTCCCCAACGGCAAGCCCGTTCCCTCTATTTTCCACCCCGCCTATCTGGAATGGAGCCGCGGATTCATCCGGCACTTTCTCGAGGGGCTCGGGGCCGGGCGGACGTCGCGGCTGCTGTACGTCGAGACGACGGTGGAGCCGCAGTACCTGGGGCAGTGCAACCACGGCCCCCGGGACGAGCGGCGGGCGTTCCTCGATTTCAGCGAGGCCTCGCGCCGGGCATTCGTCGCGTGGCAGTCGGTGTTACCGGCAGAAGATCCGGGGCGGCGGCTGACCTGGCCCAGGACGCAAGAGCAGCGGGACGCCATGCTGGGCAACCGGGACTTCAACCGGTTCCGCGGGGCGGCCCTGGCGGAGTGGTTGAACGGGGATATCCGGGCGATCCGGTCCGCGGCGCCGACGGTGTACATCGCGGTGGATTACAACGGGCGTTTCGACGACCCCCACAACATCCGCATCGGCGACCACGAGGCGTTTCTGTCCGCCCTGCGGGGCGTGGACATCATTCAGATCGCTCCGCACACGCCCGAACCCTGGGGCCCGCTGGCCTGGGACGAGGTGCGGCGGATCAACGAGCGGCTGGGCCGCGGATGGGCGATCAGCGAACACATGACCGCGACGGGCGACTGGGCCGTGGACGACGCCGAGATGACGCGGATTCTCGAAAACACCCTGGCGCGGGGGACGCGCTGGGGGTGGGAGTTCGTCAACGCCGGGAACTCGCATGCGCGGGACAGTTTCATGCTGTATGAGCAGGACTGGAGCAGCCGGGTGCTCGACGTCATCGACGGGGAACACTGGCAAGAGTGGCTCAGGCGGATCGGGGCGGCGCGGTTCGCCGCCCGGCCGCGAGCGCCGCAGTCGGCGCCCACGCGCTGATCGCGGAAGCCGCAGGGATCTGTACGGAGGTTTCAGCATGCGTGGTTATGGGTACAGAGGGCTTGTGGCCGTCGCCGCCATCGGGCTGGCCGCGCCCGTCGTTCGAGCGCAGCTCGTGCTGAACGATCCGCTGCAGGGGTCGACGACCGGCATCCGGTCGGGCGGCCAGTTCGTGACCGGGGGCTGGAAGGTCACGAACACCAACGACTACATCATCTGGCATGTCCCCACGCTGACCACCGGGGCGGTGGAGTTCGACGTGAAAGGGCTCAACGCCAACGAATGCCGGCCCGATCACGAGGACAAGAGCGAGCTCTTCCACATGTACGACTACACGATCGGGGGCTCGGACACGAACTACAACGGCGGCTACCGGGACAACCCGTACAAGCACTTCATCCGCAAGACCAACTGCCTGGACCCGCCGCGGGTCAACTCGATGGAGCTGGTCTGGAAGATCAACGACAACTACGAGGAGCCGGACACGGCCCAGGTGGGATGGGATCCCAACCTCACCTATCACTTCCGGGAGGAGTGGGAGCCGATCGGGGGCAACACGGTGTGCCGGATGTACCGGGACAACGGACCGGGGACGCAGCTCGTGCTGCTGCGGACGATGATCCAGCCGGGGAGCTGGAACCCGGCCGGGCACAGCATCCGCATTGCGGCCAGCCCGCGGGCGCCGATCGCGAGCGACTTCGGCGCGCCTCTGGACGCGATCTTCAGCAATGTGAAGGTGTACTCGTCGGTGGCATCGGTGCCCGGCGCCCCGACGATCACGACGCCGACGAGCGGCCAGACGGTCAACACGAACCTGGTGTACGTGGCGTGGACGGGCGACGCGCACACGCAGTACGAGGTGCAGATCAACACCTCGAATCAGGCCGATACGTCGGTCGTGTGGACGTCGGGGCCGGTGACTTCGAGCCGGGATTTCGCGTGGACGGGCATGCTGTCGAGCAACGCGACGTATTACGCGTTCGTGCGGCTGGCCAACGGGGCGCAGTTCGGGCCGTGGAGCGCCGGCCGGGCGTTCACGGTCGACACGTCGTACGTGCCGCCGGGCCCGGACCTCGTGCGGCTCCAGGGCAACACGGTGGTGGACAAGAGCGGGCCGCTGCTCGGCCTGGGCGCCACCTACATGCAGGCGATGCGGCGCTGCAAGTATGACCGGACGCGGTTCGAGAGCGATCTGACGTTTCTGGCGTCGAAGGAGTTCAAGTACGTGCGGATTCTTTCGATGGTGGGCTGGTACGAGGCGTGGGCGGGCAAGGAGATCGCCCCGGTGAGCTTCACGAACCGGGTGGGGACGTTCGTTCCGGCGTGGACGGACTACTGGCAGCAGTTCCGCGACTGCATCGACCTCATCTACAACCACGGGATGCGGGCGGAGATCACCATCTTCGCGGACGCCCAGCTCATGCCCAGCAAGAGCGCGCGGATCGCCCATATGCAATCCGTCCTCGACAATCTCGCGGGGCGCGAGCACAAGGTGATGCACCTGGAGGTGGCAAACGAGGCCTGGCAGAACGGATTTCCGGATGCGCAGGGCGTCGCCGATCTGCGGGAGTTCTGCACGTACCTGACGGACCGGACGAGCCTGCTGGTGGCGATCAGCGACTCGCAGGGGTCGGGCAGCGCGACCGAGCTGCTCTACGCCGGCTCGACGGCGGACATCGCGACCGAGCATTTCAGCCGCGACATCGGCACGATCGAAGGCGGGTGGCTGCCGGTGCGCGATCCGTGGGAGTTTGAGTTCCTGCAGGGAGTTCCGCCGGGCAGCAGCAACGAGCCGATCGGGCCGGGGGCCTCGGTGAACAGCGAGAACGATCCGATCAAGCTGGTGATGGCGGCGGCGTTCGCGTGGGGGGCGTATCTGCCGATGTACGTGTTTCATTCGGACGCGGGGGTGTTCGGAAACACGACGTTCGAGAGCAAGCCGGGCGTGGGCGACTACGTGCATCTGAACGAGATTCTGCCGCCGGACCTGGCGAGCTGGGTGCGGTATGACGGCAAGGAGACGGGCTCGCCGTTCACCACGTATTCGAACGGGCAGCCGAACAAGTGGTGGCCGGAAATCAGCTCGAGCGCCAGCGGGGTCGTGCGGAACACGGCCGCGATCAAGGGGGGCGAGTTCCTGACGTTCCCCATCGGCGTGCAGAGCACGGGGGTTCTGCTGGAAGCGCGCCGGCCGATGCAGTTCAACGTCTACCACCCGCTGACCGGGGCGGTAGCGGCGAGTTACACGCTGAGCACCGGCCAGCAGGTGACGCTGCCGCAGGGGCCGCGGGGCTACATCATCCGGGGCGTCTTCACCGACGTGGTCAACCCGTCGAACGACGTGTGCATCGACCTGGGCAATCCGGACGTGCTCTCCGGGCTGACGCATCCGCAGGTCGGCGACGGGGACACGATCCCGACGAGCGTCGGCGGGCGGACGGCCCGCCGGAACTTGAATCCGGCCGAGGATTTCTACTTCTATTTCGGGGCGAGCGATGCCTGGGCGTTCCAGGGCAGCAAGCCGGACGTATACGTCACGATGGAGTACTACGACGGCGGGACGGGCACGCTGACGCTGCAGTACGATGCGGTGGGCGCGGACTTCGCGTTTTTCTACAAGAACGGCGGGGGCGTGGCGCTCACCGGCACAGATACCTGGAAGACATACACGTGGCATGTAACCGACGCGTATTTCGGAAACCGGCAGAACGGCGGAGCCGATTTCCGGGTGGGGAGCGTGGGCAACACGTTCTACATCGACACGGTGTGCGTGAGCACGCAGGCGCCGACACCGCCGGTCATCCACGCGGTGACGCCGAACCCGGACCCGATTCTGAACGGCACGGCGTACTCGCGGCAGCTCGCGCTCGCGCAGGGGCATCCGGCGCCGACGTGGTCGGTGCTGCAGGGACCGGCGGGGCTGGGCGTCAGTCCGGCCGGCCTGGTCAGCGGCTGGACGCCGGGGGCGGGGGTGTTCGGACTGGTGCCGGTCCAGGTGCAGGCAGCCAACGCAGCCGGCTCCGACATCGCCGGGTGGAACATCCTGGTTCTGTCACGGACTGACTTCGACATGGACGGGGACACCGACCTGGTGGATTTCGCATTGATGCAGCGTTGTTTTTCGGGTGAGGCCGAGCTCTACGCACCGGGCTGCGAAGGGCCGGATCTCGACGGTGACCTGGATGTGGATTCTTCGGATTTCAACGCGATGGTGGGATGCATGAGGGGATCCAACCAGAACTCCGGCTGTTGAGGACCGGTGAGGGGATGTGAGGGGAATCAGTCATCCGCGGCGGTGGCCATGCAGTGTGTCCGCGGCGGCGCCGCTGCGCGGCGATCGTTGGCGGGCGATCCGGCTTCCTCGAGGCCTTCGATTTCATTGACGAAATCCGCGGTCGTCCGGTTGAAGCATGCAGCCGCGCCCATGCGGCTGAGTGCGGCGGGCTCGCGCACGCATTGGTCGATGGCGGCGGCCCAGGCCGTCACGTCACCGGGGGGGATCAACCGGCCCGTGTGCTCCGGTTCGATGAGGTGGCGGATCCCGGCGGTGTCGGAGGCGAGGACGGCCGTGCCGTTGGCGAGCGACTCGAGAACGACGAAGGGTGAATTCTCGTGCCACAGCGACGGGACCAGGACCGCATCGATGTCGGCGTGCGCTTCAGCGAGCCGCCGGCCGAAGACCGGAGCGGAGTGGGACAGATATCGGCGGGCCAGGGGTGATGCGGCCGCAAGCTTCCGCCCCACACCCTCGTTGCCGACGGCGCGAATCTGAAGCGGCAGGCCGTCGGGCAGGCGCTCGGAAGCGGCGATGAGGATGTGCAGGCCTTTGACCGGTTCGTCGCTTCCGAAGTAGGCCAGCCGGACGATCGGAGACGCCGTCTTGGTCGGGCGCCTGATCTTGGCGGGATTCACGCCGTAAATCGTGCGATGGACGCAGGTCTGCGGGCCCGCCGCCGCGGCCAGTGTCTCGGCCATGATCGGCGAAGGGGCGACGATCACGTCGAGCCGCCGGAGAATGCGGCGCATCATCTCATGGAGTGCCGGTGCGGATTGAGCCTGGTCAAGCCGCACGAAATCGGGCCAGAATCGCCGCGTGAGAGGTTGCGGGAGGATGCCGCTCGCCCAGCGGAGCGGGCCGTGAATGGTGCGGCGCACGCACCGGGCGCAGTGTCGCGGCGACTCCGGGCCGGGGCAGGGGCGGGGGCTCCGATCGTACAGATAATGATTGAAACACAGGAGGCCAAAGTCCAGGGCGGTCAGCAGCACGCGGCACAGGTTCGGCGGCCCGGCCAGGCCGTCGCGCCAGTCGAGGGCGGCCCGGAGAGCGGCGAGCAGGCCCTGGGTGTTGTGGGCGTGCACCACCTGCGGGAGGAAGTCATCGATCGCGGCACGGGCTCGCTCGTAGACGGGCGGATGAAAGTGATGGGTGAATCGCACCTGCTCGGGAGTGGCGATTTCATGCAGGCGCAGCAGGCCCGAACGGGCGAAGAGCTCGAGATCGCCCAGCGACCGCTCGCGCCGGGCACACAGCACGGCGACCGCGCGCCCGCGGGCCAGCCATTCGCGCACGACGTCGACGGAGAACAGCACGCCGCCGCTGGGCAGGGCCGCGTCGAAGTAGGGCGTGATGAGCAGGGTGCGTGGTGGCATGATCAGCAGAACGGATGCGTGGCCCGGCGCACGCGGTCGAAGCCGTAGAAGGGCCCGAGGGCGGCCAGAAGGGTCGAGCGGGTGAGATCGGACAGGGGCGTCCACAACCAGGGCGGATCAGCGTGTCGGAGGCGCTTGAGCGGCCACAGGAGGCGGTAGGCCAGCTCAACCAGGACACGTCCTTCGGCGCCGTGCTGCTCGCGCAGAATCCGGTACATCTCGTGATTGCGGCGCTCGCCGCCGAGCGAGGTCTTGTTCGTTCCGGTCACGCGGTAGACGCTGAGCACCTCATCGGTGACGGCAAACCGGGCGCCGGCCGCGGCAAGCCGCAGCCACAGATCCCAATCCATGCCGTAGTGCAGGTCTTCACGAAGTCCGCCCACGCGCTCGTGCCATTCTCGGCGCCAGAAGCAGCTCGGCTGATGGATGGGGTCGTAGACGTCGATCTGCCGGAGCTCTCGCCCGGTGACGCGCCGGATGACGTGTCGGCCGTCGGGGTATTCATAGCGGCAGGCGCCGCAGAGCACGTCGAAGTGGGATCCTTCGAACTGTTCGCGAACGTGGTCGAGCGCGCCCGGCAGGAGCAGATCATCGGCGTTGAGCCAGCCGACAATCGGCCGCGACGCGCGGGCCAGACCCTTGTTGAGGGCGTGGCTCTGGCCGCGGTCCGGCTCGCTGACCCACCAGGCCAGGCGCGGGGCGTAACCCTGGATGATCTCGCGGGTGGCGTCGGTGGAGCCGCCATCGACGACGATGTACTCGTCCCGGGGGCCCATGGCATCGAGCACGCTGCGGACGGCCGGGTGGATGGAGGCGGCGCTGTTTCGAGTGACGGTGATGATGGAAATGCCCGGACCGGCCATGAGGGTGCTCCGTGCGCGCACAGTCGTGTGCCTTACTTATCGGCACCAGCGACGCGGGGACTGCACCGGCGACTTCCGATAACTCAAGCGGACGATGGACGGTGCCGATATAGGACGCGGCCTGGAGCACGGGCAGCGCGTACGTTGTCCAGGCCGCCCGCGAGGTTTTGCGGGCATGGGATGAGGTGAACTGCAACCATGGAGCCACGGGTCAGCATCGTGATTGCGACCTACCGGCGTTGCGACCGGCTGCAGCGATGCGTGGCGGGCATCCGCCGGAACGTGACCATCCCGCACGAGATCATCGTGGTCGGAACGGGGGCGGGGGACGGGACGGACGAATGGCTGGTCGCCCAGTCGGACATCCGCTTCATCCGGGAATACACGCGGGAGGGGGCCACGAAGGCCTACAACCGGGGATTCCGGGCGGCCGCGGGGACGTACGTCCTGTGGCTCAACGACGACTCGTACCCTCTGCCGGGCGCGGTGGAAGCGGCGGTCGAGATGATCGAGCGGCCGGACCTGCCGCGCGTGGGGATGATCGCGTTCTATCACAACCTGGATCGCGAGTGGAACCGGCTCGACTCGATCGAACACGACGGGGTGATTTACAGCATCTACAACGTCCGGGGCGTGCCCTATGCGAACTTCGGGCTGATTCGCAAAGAACTGCTCGAACGGGTGGGGTATCTCGACGAACGCTACTACTTCTGCGCGTGGGATCCGGATCTGTCGCTGAAGGTGCAGCGTGACGCGGGGCTGCAGGTGCTGGGGTGCCGTGCGGCCCTGGTCTATCACGAAGAGCTCATCGACGAGCGCAAATCAGAGGACCTCGAGCGGGTGGTGAACGAAGACAACGCGCGGCTGTTCGAGAAGTGGAAGCTGCCGCCCCGTTTCGGCTATCCCGATCCACGACCGGCTTACCGGGAGCTGTGCCGTGAGCTGCAGCTTGTGTGAGGGCGTGCGCGTGCAGCGGCCCGACCAGCAGAGCCCCGGCCGTCAGGGAACGGGTTCTTCAGCGTGATCGCAGGCCGCTTGCTCGCGGGCACTCTGGTCGAACTTCTCACACGCGCCCTGAACGCCCGGCACTCACTTTCGGACCATCTTCAAGACCGCATTGACGAGCTGGCGGATCCCCTCGAACACGTCGGCCGGGCCCTTGCCGAGCATGTAGGCGGGGGTGGTGACGACCCGGTGCGCTTCATCGACGATGGATGAGGCGCAGGAGCACTCGGCGTGGCGCACGCCCATTTTCTCGATCGCGCCGGCGGTCTGAGGATCGTTGCCGATGGTGACGGTGGCGGGCAGGCCGCGATTTCCGAGGATGCGGGCGAGCAGGGCCGGCGCGATGCAGATGGCGCCGATGGGCTTGCGGGCGTCGAGCATTTCGCCGACGAGCCGCTCGACCTGCGGGTTGACCCTGCAGGCGGCCCCGTCCACCGCGAACGTGCAGAGGTTTTTGGCAGCACCGAAGCCGCCGGGGAAAATCAGGGCGTCAATGTCCGCGGCCCGCACGCCCGCCAGGTCGCTGATGTCTCCGCGGGCGATGCGCGCCGACTCCTTCAGGACGTTGCGCCGCTCGCTCTGGACGGGCGTTCGATTCGTGTGGTCGACCACGTGCATCTGATCGACGTCGGGCGCGCAGCAGACGATCCGGGCGCCGGCCTGGTCGAGGGCAAGGAGGGTCAGCACCGCCTCGTGGATCTCCGATCCATCCATCACGCCGCAACCGGACAGGCAGACAGCAACTCGGGACATGGCTCTCTCCTTTGTGTTGAGATACCGCGTTTTATCAGAACCGGGCGGCGGTTCCAATGGCCGCGGGCAGTGCGCTGCTCGGACGGGCGCGGGCGGCCGGAAGCGAGGCGGCGGGATGTGGCGGGCCGTCGAGGCCCGCCGCGGATGCGCTGGCCGGGGATTATCAGACTCGCCCGATCGCGGGCTCACCGGTGGCCGGCCAATTGTTATTAACGTTAAGTCTGGAGAGGGGGTACACGATATGACGCATAGGTCCAAATATTGGTCTGCGAGTCTGCGCAGCCGGGATCCGCGGTCTGCGCAGCGGGCAAGGTGGATTCCATGCGCTGGTCGTGGCGTGGATGGTTAAGGAAAAGTGAGGAGTTTTCGCCCTGGGTGGGGCTGTCGTTCGGCGCGCTGTACGTGCTGGCGGTGGCCGCCGTGGGCGGGACGGCGTTGTTTCTGCAGCGTGCGGAACTCACGCGCCAGCATCTGACCGACCTGCAGCAGTGGACGAGCCTTCTGGCCCGGCAGATCGGTCCCATTCCGCAGGAAGTGCCGGAGAAGGTGAAGCTGGAGCTCCGGCGGGCGGCCCGGGAGGAAGGGATCCGGTTCTGTGCGGTGGTTCGCGGCAACCGGTTTGCCGCCCATTCGGACGGCAGCCTGGTCGGGCGCACGGCGCCGCCGTTGCGGTGGGGAGAGGGTGATGCCTCCCGGCTGGCCCGGGCAGCGAGCGACCCCGACAAGGCCGGGGCCAGCGTGCTGGCGTGTCCGCTGAACGCGGCGTCGGATTCAGGGCCGGCCCCGGAGCTGTGGGTGGGGCTCGAACCGCTGCCGTACGCGTGGAAGCAGTCGGATCTGTTCGTATGGTCGGGGTACGTTATCCTCGGGGTGCTGGGGCTCTATCTGCTGGTGTACCGGCTGTTCCGCCGGGCGGTGCGGCCGCTGGAGGTGATCCGGCGGCGGCTGACGGGTTCGGATCAGCCGATCGCCGAGCGCCTGGTGAGCCTGCGGCTCAACGATTCCTTCGATTCGATCTCGCGGTCGTGGAACGAGCTGATCGAGTTCGTGAGCCAGATGCAGGAACAACTGCGGCGCAGCCGGCTCGCGACGGACGTGACGGCGGCCATGGACGGCTTTCGCTCCGACCGGCTGACGCGGATTCTGATGCAGATTCCGTTCGGCGTGCTGGTGGCGGACGCGGACGGGACCATTTCGTTCGCGAACCGGGCGGCCTGCGGCATGCTGGGCGCCGACGGCGAACCGCTCGAGGGGCGCGACGCGTCGACGGTGTTCAACGACAAGGTGCGGATGAGCCTCCTGGCGCCGCAGGGCGGCCGGGGGGGGTTGACCTCCGGACGGTGGATCGATCACACGTTCGAGCGCCCGCACGGCACGGTCACTCTGCGCTTCTGGGCCACGCACGCCGAGGTGGCCGCCGCCGAGAACATCATCTTCGTCCAGGACGTCAGCCAGGCCAAAGAGGCGGAGCGGGCCCGCGACAGCTTCCTGTATCACGTCACGCACGAGCTGCGAACGCCGCTGACCAACATCCGGGCGTACGCCGAAACGCTCTCACAGGGAGTCATCGAGGACGAGCAGACGATCCGCGAGTGCTACAACGTGATCATGGGCGAGACGCAGCGCCTGAACCGGCTCGTGGAGGACATCCTGAACGTCTCGCAGCTCGAGGTGGGCAGCGCGCGGCTGGATGTGGGCGACGTTCAGATGGACCGGCTGCTGCGCAGCGTGGTGCAGGACATGCAGGGCAGCGCGGACGCCAAGAACATCGAGCTGGTGCTCAACCTGCCGGCCAAGATGCCGCAGCTCCGGGGCGACAAGGAGCGTCTGGCGGTGGTGTTCACCAACCTGGTGGGCAACGCGATCAAGTACACGCCGGCGGGGGGGCGGGTGGATGTCCGCTGCACGGCCGACGTGGGGCGGCTGCGGGTGAGCGTGATCGACAGCGGGATCGGCATCAAGCCCGAGGACCAGGAGAAGATCTTCGAGAAGTTCTACCGGGTGGAGGACGAGCGGGTGGCGGCGATTCCGGGCACGGGGCTGGGCCTGGCGATCGTGAAAGAGACCGTGCGGCTGCACGGGGGATCGATTTTTGTCGAGAGCACTCCGGGGCAGGGGTCCACATTCACGGTGGCGCTGCCGGCGGTGGTTCTCGAGGAAGGGGCCGGCGTCGCCAGGCCGGCGGAGCGCTCGTGAAGGGGGCCCGGCGGACTGCGTGAGTCCGGAGGCTGCACCGGAGCCGGGTCCCGGCCGTGTTGGAGAGGATGTCATGGCCAAGATTGTCGTAGCGGAAGACGACCGCCATATCAGCCGCGTCATCACGCTCTGGCTGGAGCGCGGCGGGCACCAGGTGATCCTGGCCGAAAACGGGAAGAAGGCCCTGGAGTTGATCCGCTCCGAGGCGCCCGATCTGCTGATCACCGACGTCAACATGCCGCTGATGGACGGGCTGGATCTGCTCGAGGCGGTACGGGCGGAGAACCTGCTCGCGCACCAGGCGATCGTGCTGACCTCCCGTTGCGACCAGATGGAGATCGAGGCCCATGCGTCGCGGCTCGGGGCGGTCGTGCATCCCAAGCCGTTCAGCCCGATGCATCTGACGGAGGCGGTGCAGACGGCACTCGAATCCAGCTATGAAAAGGAGGGGGAAGCGGTGGCGGGCCGCTGACCGTTCACTATGTCTCATGACGGCACACAACAGAGCGTCCTGGACCGGGGTGCGGGAACGGGGGCGGAGTGGTCGGTGGGGGTTTTCGGCCCCGGGATCACTCAGCCGCCCGCGGCATGCCTGAAGCACTGCCTGAGCGGCGAGAGCGGGCGGGCGGCCGACAACGGGTGCCCGCTGGTGCAGGCCCTGGCCCGCCGCGAAGGCGATGCCGCGTCCCGGATGGAGGCGGCGCCGCCGGTGTGCGATCAGGGTTACGGGGTGTCGCTGCTGTGCCCGCAGGAGGAGGAGTCGCCGGATGTGCTGGTGCTGCGGCCGGTTCTGGAAGGACCGCAGGGGCCGCAGATGGAAGGGGCCATCTCCGCGCTGCAGGAGGCGGCGATCGAGAAGTGCAAACTGGATCAGGAAAACCGCGGCCTGGCCGACGAGGTGCTGCGCAGCTACGAGCAGATCAACCTGATTTTCGACGTAAGCGCCGAGATCGCGGTGCTCAACGACGCGGAAGAGGTGCGCCGCAAGCTGCTGGTGAAGCTGCAGCACCTGTTTGACGCCGACGCGGTGTATTTCGTCGCCACCACGGGTGAAGCCAGGGAGGTGCTGCGCAGCGGCCGGCTCCGGTCGGGATGGCGCAGCCCGCCAGGCGAGGAGGTGCGGAGCGATCCGCACGCCCAGGAAATCCAGTTGCCGCCGGAGTACCCGGTGGTCCTGGGCCGCCTGCAGAAATCGCGGCGGGTCCTGGTGTCCGCGGTGGAGGCGCATCACGATCGGACGGGCCACGGCACTTCGCTGTGGGGGCCGCTCACCAGCGGGGACAGCAGTTTCGACGTGGTGGGCATCGTCCGGCGCCGGGCGCCGTTTGTCGCCGGCGACATGCTTGTTCTGGATTCGGCGCTGACCTACGGCAGCAACATTCTGAGCAACCTGCGGCTGGTGGAGCAGCTCAAGCGGACCAGCTTCGAGGCGGTGCGGGCGCTGGTGAACGCGATCGATCAGAAGGACAACTACACCTACGGGCACTCGGAGCGCGTGGGCTTTCTGGCCAAGATCACCGGGCAGTACATGGGGATGCCGGCGCGGCACCTTCAGGAACTCGAGTGGGCGGGGCTGCTGCACGACGTGGGCAAGATCGGGATTCCCGAGCACGTGCTCAACAAGCCCGGGCGGCTCAGCGACGAGGAGTTCGCGCTGATCAAGGAGCATCCCTCGCGGAGCTTCGAGGTGCTGCGGCCGGTGGCGTCGCTCGAGCCGGTGCTGGACGCGGTGCTCTACCATCACGAAAATCCGGATGGAAGCGGATACCCCTGCGGGCTCAAGGGTGACGAGATCCCGCTGATGGCCCGCATCATTCACGTGGTGGACGTGTTCGACGCCCTGACCTCGACGCGGTCGTATCGCCAGGCGTACAACGTGGACCGGGCCATCGAGATCCTCCGGAAGGATGCAGGCACGAAGCTCGACGCCCAGATCGTCGACCAGTTTCTCAAGGCGTGGGCACTGCTGCCCAAGAGTCACCCCGAACAGCTCAAGCGCTGGTTCGGCTCCGAGCAGGAGGGAGAGGCATGAACCGCGGGCCTTCATCATCACCCATGCTCCTGAGCGTGGTGGTCATGCTGCTGGGAGCGGTGATGCTCAAGCTGTCGGGGGTCTCGCCGGTGGCCATGGTGCTCGGCGTGGCGGTGCTGGGCATGGGCCTGGCGGCGACGGCGGTGCTGCTGCTTCGGTACAGCCGGGCCGCGGCGGCGCCGGACGGGCGGGCGGACGCCGGGGCGGCGGCAGGGGATCGTGCCGCAGCCGGCGCGCAGTGCCGACGAGCGCGCAGCGGGACCGGCGGGCAGGCAAATGTTCAGAGTGCAGCTACTGTGGCGTCCTCCGGCGAGGGGCTTGACCCAAGCCGGGCGCTGACCCAGCTTCTGGATGCGTTCGGGGCCTGGTGGCGGGCCCGCGACGACCAGGAGCCCTGGCCGGCGTTCGACCGCTGGGTGCGCGACACGCTCCAGCAGCTCGCGGGAGCCCGGCGTCCGCGGTGTTTCCACGTTCATCCCGGAGACCGCCGGCTGTTCTCACTGGCCGATGACCTCGACGATGCGGTGACCCCGGGCGGCGCGTGGCGCCCGCTGGTGGAGCACGTGGTGGATTCGGGACGCATGTTCGTGCGCGGGGCCGCCGCGAGCGGCGAGCTCATGCGGCAGCTCTCGGGCGATTCGGCCGAGGCCGGGGCGGCCGGCACCATCGAGGAGCCTCCGCGATGGCTGCTGCCGATCCGTGACGGCGGGCAAACGCGCGGATTGATCGTGGCGGCCGACTTCGCGTCACCCGACTGGCAGAGCGAGGAGGTGCTGGGTCTCGCGGGGAGGGTGCTCGAATTGTGCTGGCTGCGCGTGCAGCAGGGCGTCGAGCTGGAGTCCGCCCTGCGGACGGACCGGGCGAGCGGCGTGTTGAACCGGGCCGATCTGACGGATCAGGCCGAGCGCGTGCTCGCGGAGGCGGCGCAGGAGGGGGAGCCGGTCGTCCTGATGGCCTTGGCGATTGAAGGGCTGCGGCGGCTGGACGACGGGCACCAGTGGGATCTGCAGAACTGGCTGATGCAGCAGGTCGGCCGGACGCTGCGCCGGCGGCTGCGGAGCGACGACGTGATCGGGCGGTTCAGCGATGACCGCTTTGTGGTGGTGATGCGGCGGCTGGATCTGGCCCTGGGCGAGCTGATCGCCCGGAAGGTGCTGGCGGCGGTGCGGGAGGTGGTGGCGCAGGGTGATCCCGTCCTCGCGTCTTCGGTCGGAGTCCGCTGCGGGCTGGCGGCCGACCACCGGGCGGATTTCGATCGCCTCCTGGGGCGGGCGTGCGACGCGCTGCAACAGGCGCGGGCCGACCAGGCCGACCTGGCGGCGAGCGGAGCGGCGGCCCGATCCGCGGCGCTGGCCGCAGGGGCGGCGGGATGAAGATCGAATCACAGAAAATGGGCAGCGTCCTGGTGCTCTCGCCGCGGGCGGCGGTTTCCGGCGGCGAGGTGAACGAGTTCGTGACCGCGGTGGAGGATTTCCGCCGAAAGACGAACGGACGGATCGTCCTGGAGTTGTCCCAGGTGCCGTTCCTGGACAGCAGCGGCATCGAGGCCCTCTGGGACCTGGCCGACCGGCAGCGCGAGGCGGGGCAGACGCTCAAGCTGGCCGCGGTGCCTGAGTTGTGCCGCGAGATCTTCGAGTTGACCGGGATTTCGCCGGACCTGGATCTGTTCGATTCGGCGGAGAGTGCGGTGAGGAGTTTCCTGTAAAGTCGAGAATCGAAAATCGAAAGTCGAAAGCCGGGAACCCGCCGCCGCCCCTTTTCGACTTTCGACTTTGACTTTCGACCTTGAGCAGATCCATGCTTCAGGCTGGATACAAGCTGGGCGAGGTGCTCGTCTCCGCGGGACATATCACGGAGGAGGACCTCGGCCGCGCGCTGTCCGCCCAGAAACAGACCGGTGAGAAGCTCGGGGAGACGCTGGTCAACCTGGGCATCCTCTCGCAGACCACGCTGGTCAAGACGCTGGCCGCCAAGCTCGGCGTGCCGGGCACCTACCTGCGCCACGGGCTCATCGATCCGGTGGTGGCCCGGCTCATCGACCGGGACGAGGCGGAGCGCCTGAAGGTGCTTCCGCTGTTCAAGGTCCGGGGCCGCATCATTGCCGCGATGGCGGAGCCGCAGAATCTTCCGGCCATCGACCGCCTCGCGGCCATCACGGGCTGTGAGATCACGCCGATCCTGGCCCTCGAAAGCAACATCAGGGAGTTTGCCGCCAAGTACCATTCGGAGGAGGTCGCGGTCGACGAGTTCCTCGTCTCGCTCAAGGAGAGCGACGTCGAGGTCGTCGAGAAGGAGAGCGTCGAAGAGGCGGTGGTCACGAACCTCGACCGCATGGTCGAGGGCAGCCCGATCATCAACCTGGTGAACCTGGCCCTGCTGTCGGCCATCCGCGACGGAGCGAGCGACATCCACATCGAGCCCGACCGCAAGAAGACGCGCATCCGCTACCGCATCGACGGCGTGCTGCGCGAGCTGATGAGCCCGCCGGCGGGCATGCACGCGGCGATCATTTCGCGCGTCAAAGTCATCGGCAAGATGGACATCGCCGAGAAGCGCCTGCCCCAGGAAGGGCGCGTGCACATCGTGGCCGAGGGCCGCGAGATCGACCTGCGCGTCTCGTCGATGCCCACCATCCTGGGCGAGAAGATCGTGCTGCGCATCCTGGACAAGTCCGCGCTCAACACCGAGTTCGAGAAGCTGGGCTTCCGGCAGGACACGCTGGAAGTGTTCCGCCGGATGCTGCTGCGGCCGCACGGGATCGTCCTGGTCACCGGGCCGACGGGCAGCGGCAAGACGACGACGCTGTATTCGGCGCTGGATCTGCTGCGCACGGTGGAGCGCAACATCGTCACCGTCGAGGACCCGGTCGAATACCAGCTCGACATGATCAACCAGATCCAGGTCAATGACCCGGTGGGGCTGACGTTCTCTCGGGCCCTTCGCTCGATCCTGCGCCAGGACCCCGACGTGATCATGGTGGGTGAGATCCGCGATACGGACACGGCGCGGGTGGCGATCCAGGCGGCCCTGACCGGGCACATGGTGCTCAGCACGCTGCACACCAATGACTGCCCGAGCTCGGTGACGCGGCTGATCGACATGGGCGTCGAGCATTACCTGGTGGCGTCGGCGCTCAACGGGATCATCGCGCAGCGCCTGGCCCGCACGATCTGCCCGAGCTGCAAGACGTCGTACTACCCGCCGCCGGCGGTGCTGGCTCAGGCGGGCTGGAGCGATTCGCGGCCGCGCGCGTTTCAGCGGGGCGAGGGCTGCCTGCAGTGTCACGATTCGGGCTTCCGCGGACGCACCGGCATCTACGAAGTCATGGAGATGGACGACGAGCTGCGATCCATGCTCCACTCGCGGGAG
This sequence comes from uncultured Planctomycetales bacterium, assembly GCA_964591605.1. Taxonomy (GTDB): domain Bacteria; phylum Planctomycetota; class Phycisphaerae; order UBA1845; family PWPN01; genus CAYLLT01. Next base: position 21,190 of record CAZQEN010000017.1, on the reverse strand, counting down.
ACGGAGCAGGACATCCGGCGGTACCTGCGCAGCAAGGGCCATGACGACCTGCGGCGCGAGGGTCTGCGGATCGTCGAGGAGGGCAAGAGCACGCTCGAAGAGGTCCTGCGCGTGACGCACATGGAAACAAAGGGAAGCATCCGCGCCGAAAAGCGCCCGGCCCGACCGGCGGCGGAGGAGTTGGTGACGGTATAGAGATGAGTCCGTAGTCCGTGGTCGGGAGAATGGGTCCATTGGTCTGTGGCAGTGCCGCTTTCGATTTGGGGGTTTCGTTCTGCCGGCGCTAGGCCCGGCATTCATGCCGGGTTATCGAGTGTCAAACGTCACCCGATCCCGGTTTACCGGGATTCTCATCCGGCTTCAGCACGCCGATGGGTGCTCAAGCAGGATGAAAAGCCCGCTGAAGCGGGCTCAGCCATGACGGCGACGTCAAACCCGGCCTGAAGGCCGGGCCTAGCGCGAGACATCCGAAAGCCGGGCCTAGCGCGAGACATCCGAAAGTGTGTGACCGAAAACGGCACTAGAGGTCGTAAAAGACCAGTGGACAAGTGGCCCTACAACGGACCACGGACAAAGTCGGAGATCCTCGTTTGGCGTTCCGGTACCAGGCCATTGACGCGAAGGGTGCGACGGTCAGCAGCACCGTCGAGGCGACGAGTCTCCAGCACGCCGCAGAGCTCCTGCGCGAAAAGGGCATGTTCGTCACGCGCCTGGACGCGGAGGACCAGCCGGGCGAGATTCCGGTCCTGCGCCACGACGTGAAGCCGGGCGGCAAGCTCAAGGACGTGATCTTCTTCACCCAGCAGATGTCGATGCTGCTGCGGAGCGGGGCCCGGGTGGTGCAGGCGATCGATGCGATCGAGTCACAGACCATGCGGCCGCGGTGGCGAAAAGTGCTGCAGTCGATCCGGATCGACGTGGAAGAGGGGCGCCCGCTGAGCGTCGCCCTGGGCCAGTTTCCGCGGCTGTTTCCGGCGGTTTACGCGAACATGGTGGCGGCGGGCGAGGCCTCGGGCAACCTGGGTCTGGCCTTCGAACGGCTGGCGGCGCTCACCCGCCAGCAGCAGGACATCCGCAACAAGGTGATCGGGGCCCTGACCTACCCGGCCGTGCTGATGCTGATGTGCCTGGGCGTCATCGTGGCCCTGTTCACGTTCATCTTGCCGCGGTTCGCGGAGATGTTCGAGACGATGGGGGTCGATCTGCCGCCGACCACGGCGCTCATGATCCATTCGGCGACGTGGTCGCGCCAGCACGGCATCCTGGTGCTGTCGCTGCTGACGATCATCGTGACCGGCCTGGTGATGTTCATGCGGAGCGAGCAGGGGCGGCGGGCCTGGTCGCGGTTCACGGTTCGCGTGCCCCTCTTCGGCCTGGTGGTGCGGAACGTGATCCTCGCGCAGCTCTGCCGGATCTGGGGCCAGTTGCTCGACAGCAAGGTGGGCCTGGTGGAGGCGGTGGAGCTGACGCGCCAGAGCACGAGCAGCCTGGATTTTCAGGAGCTGCTGGCGGATCTGCGGCAGGCAATCACGCAGGGGGAATCGATCGGGCCTCCGCTCAAGTCGACCTGGCTCATGCCGCGCACGTTCGCCGCGGCGATCGCCACCGGCGAGGAGAGTGGAAAACTGGCCGACGCGCTGCTGTTCGTGGCGGGGTGCCTGGAGGAGGAGAACGCGCAGGTGCTGGCGTCCCTGACGCGGCTGATCGAGCCCATCATGCTGCTGGTGATGGGGAGTATCGTCGGCTCGGCGGCGATCTCGCTGTTTCTGCCGATGTTCGACATGGCCGCACAGGCGGGAAGGTAGGGAATTGCGGATTTCGGATTGCGAATTGCGGATTGTTCCGCGACAACCGCGCCCGAGGTTTTTCAGCCCGCAATTCGCAGTCCGCAGTGGAGATTGAGAAGACACTGATGCTCGCACTGGGCCTGGGAAGACGCACGTCGGTGATCGCCCTGGAGATGGGCGCGTGCTCGCTGCGCGCCGTGCAACTGGCCCGCGCGGGGGGCGTCTGGCGGGTGCATCACTGGCTCAACCTGGAGGTCGAGCCGACCGCGCCCCAGCCGCCGGCCATGGATTACAGCGCGCTGCTGAAGAACGCGCTGGGGCCGGGGAGTTTCACAGGATCGCGGGCGGCCCTGCTCCTGAGCCCGCCGGACGTCGAGTACAAGCTGCTGGACGTCCCTCCCATGGTGCTCGATCGGACGCCAGCGGAGGTTCGTTCCGCCCTGCAGTTCGAGCTGGACCGCCAGATGCCGTGGCCGACCAGCGAAATGGAGATGGCCGCGTGGGCGGTGGAGACCAACGGGGGTACCGGCGGCAACGCGATGGTCGTCGGAGCCCGGAGTAGCGGCGTCCAGCAGCTCGTGGACATCCTGGAGAACGAGGAGCTCGAAGTGGTGCGGGCGGACATCGTTCCTAACGGAATGATCCGGGTCTGCGAGGGGCCAGGCGTCGAGAATGGCGCGGTCTGGGGAATCCTGGACGTCGGATTCCGGTCGTGCCGGCTGTACGTGATCCACAAGAGCCGCCTGATCTATGCACGGGTCCTGCGCGGCGGCGGCCGCGAGCTCACGGAGACGCTCGCCCGCGAACTGCACGTGGAGTTCCGCGTGGCCGAGCAGTACAAGCGCATCTACGGCATTTGTGAAACGGAGCGCGGGTTTCGTTCGCTGGTCACCGGGCTGAGCCGCGTCGAGGAGGAGGCGTTGCCGAGCATTCTGTATGCCATCCTGCGGCCGGTGCTGGACACGCTGACCACGGAGATCGAGCGGTCGTACCGGTTCGTGATGGGGCGGCTTCCGCCGACCCCCGGCGGTCCGCTGTACCTGGTGGGGGGCGGCGCGCGTCTGCAGGGGCTTCGCGAGGTTCTGGGCTCGCGGCTGGGGGCGCCGGCCTGCCTGCCGGACGCACGGACGGCGCTGGGGCCGCCGACGGCGACCGACCATCCCGCGTGCAGCGAGCTGCACTTCCCGGCCCTGGCTCCCTGCATGGGGCTGGCCCTGCTGGAGGAATCCGGCGGAGGTGGGCCATGGTGAAGGTCAACCTGCTTCCGGGCGGTTACGTGCGGCGGCGGCGGCACCATCGGCGGTTCCGGGCGGCCGTCCTGGCCGGCTGTGTGCTGCTGACCACGGAGCTGATCGCGGGCCTCGTGGTGCATGCCCGCGCCGAGCGCACGCGGAGCCTGTACGCGGCGGCGGCGGACGCGCGGCGCAACATCACTTCCGCAAAGAAGGATCTCGAGGACCCGAAACACGAACTCGACCGGCTCTCGCGCGAGGTGCATCTGGCGGAACAGCTTCGCGCCAAGCACCGCTGGAGCCGCCTGCTGGGCACGCTGGGGCAGATCACCCCGGCACGCGTCCTGATCACCACGGTAAGCACCAGCCCGTCGCAGTGGACGCCGGGGCTTTCGCCGCCTCCGCTGGAAAGCGATGACAAGAATGCCCCCAGGCAGGCGCGCAAGCCGATCCTGCGCGGCGTGCGGCTGGTGGGGCAGGCCATCGACCATCAGGACCTGGCCGGCTTCATGGCCGCCGTCCACCAGACGGGCGCGTTCGCGGGGCTGGATCTCAGGCAGGCGCGGCGGGAGCGGGCGCAGAGCCGCGAGTCCATCATCTTTGAACTGGAGTGCCCCTGGTAGGCGATGATCCGGATCAGCCACATCCTCAGACCCCACGAATGGATCGGCCTGGGCGCCGGCCTGACCCTGGCCGCCGCCATCTACCTGGCCCTGATCCATCCTTCGCTGCGCCTGGTCGGACAGGAGGATGAAGCGGCGGGCCGGCGAAGCAGCGCGGAAAAAGAGCTGACCCGCCTTCGCACCGAATACCAGCAACTGCAGGCGGGGATCGCCGATTACCGCCGGCGCCTCCGCGCGGTGGGCGGTTCGCCCCCCCTGGCCAGCGAGAAAGACCGCCAGATCGCCCGGGTCACGGCCCTGGCCCACGACTGCGGGGTGAAGGTGGATCAGTATTCACCGATCGAGACGCTCGAGCAGGCCGACCATCAGGAAGTGCTGCTCCAGTTCGCCGGCCGGGCGACCTACGTGTCGATCGTGGAGTTTTTCGGCCGGATGGAGGGTGAGATCGAGTTCGTGGATATCACGCATTTCTCGATCACCCGGACGCGGGAGGAGGGGGTCAGCGAGTGCCAGGTGAACTGGTCCTGCCGGGTGACCGGAATGAGGACGGACGATGGTCCGCGGCGGCCGGAGGGGGCGAATGTCCTCGCGGCGCCGGAGGTTGATCCGAAAGCGGGGAGCCCGGGATGAGCCGGCGGCGAATGGTTTTTGTGGGGATGACGATCCTGTCGGCGGTCGGCTTCATGGTCGATCGCCTCCTGCTGGGCGAGCCCGCTCCGGCGGCAGCGGCGGCAACCGACGTGCCGGCGGCGAGATCGAGCAGGAAACCGGCGGCGGCGCCGGCGGAGCCGAAGCAGGATCCGGTTCTGGTGGCGGCGGACCCGTCGCTGGCATACCTGGAGCGGCTGGGCCCCTCCGGCCCCGGGCGCGACATCTTCTCAATGTCATCGGAGATGCTGCGCTACTACAAGTCGCTCGAGCAGCAGGAAGAGGAGCGTGCCGCCCGCGAGGGTCCGCAGCCGGGGTCGCCGGAGGAGTTTCAGGGCAAACACACGCTTGACGGGACGTATCACGGCCCGACCGGACCGCTGGCGGTGATCGACGGCGAGGTTCGCCGGCCGGGCGACCTGATCGACGAGTTCCGGATCACCCGGATCGATTCGTACGGCGTCGAGCTGCGCCGGGGGCGCGACCGCGTGGTGCTCGAGCTGCCTCAGCCGGGGGCGGGCGGCAGGGATGCGGCGAAAGAGGCCGGCAGTCGGAAGCTCCGTAAGCCATCCTCTCGTTAGATCGCTGCCGGGGGCATCCTTCGGCAAGCCTCTTTTCCACAGGGTGCTCCTCCCGTTTTGACGGACGTGTTCAGCGGCGTCCTGATCGAGCCCGAAGCAAAGCGTGCGGTCGGCCGGAAGGGCGGGCAACTGCGTGAGCCCCTCGCTTGCGCTTCGGGCTCTATTGCCGGTGCGCGGACGCCAAACACGTACGACGCGAATGCACACCGTCCGAAGGGGTCTTGCCACCTGCCCAGAGCGTTACACACCACGCCGCAAGGGTGCATCCAGAATTCAGTGGCAGACTGGTGGCAGTCTGCATCCGCAATCGCCGATACAGATCGCCGGTGACTCACTCGCACGGGCAGCGAGTACGCTGCCCATGCCACCCGGGAGACACGCCCCTGTGTTTCGGATGCACCCACGCCGTGATGGGCGTCTCGGCGCCGGGTGGCGTCGGCGAGGCGCGGCCGTATAATCGCCGCGCACGCCATGGCGCTGCGGCGTAGGAGCGATCGCGGTTTCCTCGATGCGGGCGCCATGCGGGACCACGTGAATCCGCACCGAGGTTTTCATGTCCGCCACGCAGGCTTCTCGAGGCAAGGTCGGGCTCTTCGGAATCGGTCTGGCGGCGTACTGGCCGCAGTTCCCGGGGATGCGCGAGCGGCTCATCGGCTATCAGCAGCTCGTTCGCGCGCGCCTGGCCGAGCATGCCGACGTGGTCGACGCCGGACTGGTGGATAACGCCCCCGACGCGGCATCGGCGGGGGATCTTTTTGCCCGCGAGCGCGTCGATCTGGTCGTGTGTTACGTCGGCACGTATGCGACCAGCAGCCAGGTCCTGCCCGCCGTCCAGCGGGCGCATGCCTCCGTGCTGATTCTGAACCTCCAGCCGGTCAGCGCCCTCGATTACGGCAAGACGGACACGCACGAGTGGCTCGCCAACTGCTGTTCGTGCTGCGTGCCGGAGATCGGTTGCGCGTTCGCGCGGAGCCGGATCGAGTTCCGCGTCGTGACCGGTGTTCTGGGCGTCGACGGCGGGCGGTTCAACGAAGCGCCTCCGACCCATCCGGCGGCGGCCGCCGCCTGGGCGGAAATCAGCGACTGGGTGCGGGCGGCGACGGTCGTGCGGCGCCTGCGCGACAGCCGGATCGGTTTCCTGGGCCACACGTATCCCGGCATGCTGGACATGTACAGCGACTTCACGCAGCACACCGCGCAGCTCGGGACCCACATCGAGGTGCTCGAGATGTGCGACCTGGCCCGGCGGCTGCCCGACGAGCACGACCCGGGGATCGCTGCGAAACGCGACGAGACGGAGCGGGTTTTCGAGATCAGCGAGGACTCGCCATCGGACCGTCTCGCCAAAAAACCGACGGAGCCGGAGATGTCGTGGGCCTGCCGGGTGGCCGTCGCCCTGGACCGGCTGGTGGCCGATTACGGCCTCAGCGGGCTGGCCTACTACTATCGCGGGCTCGACGGGAACGAGTATGAGCGGCTGGGGGCGGGCCTGATTCTCGGCTGTTCGCTGCTGACCGCCCGCGGTGTGCCCTGCAGCGGAGAGGGCGATCTCAAGAACTGCCAGGCGATGAAAATCATGGACCTGCTCGGGGCGGGCGGCAGTTACACCGAATACTACGCGATGGATTTCGACGGAGATTTCCTGCTCATGGGCCACGACGGGCCGTTCCACCTGGCCATTGCCGAAGGACGCCCGGTCCTCAGAGGTCTGGGCCTCTATCACGGCAAACGGGGGTACGGCGTGAGCGTGGAGGCGAAGGTGAAGTTCGGTCCGGTGAGCCTGCTCGCCCTGACGCAGACGCCGGAGGGGCGGCTCAAATTCCTCGCCTCACAGGGCCAGAGCGTCCCGGGCCCCACGCTGGCGATCGGCAACACCAACAGCCGCATCCGCTTCGACTGCGGCATGGTCAGCTTCGTCAACCGCTGGTGCCAGGAGGGGCCGACGCATCACTGCGCGCTGGGCGTCGGACACCATCTCCCGGCGATCCGCAAGGTGTGCGAGCTGCTTCATGTCCCGCTGGTCGAAGTCCGGTGAGCGGTCTTGCCGGGGGCGGAGTGGATTCGCGAAAGCAACCTGAACGGTGGTGACTATGCACATTCTCGAGCACCTGTCCTGGGTCGACGGCGCGGTCGTGCTCTCCTACCTGGCGCTGACCGCCATCCTGGGCTTTGCGTTCTCCAGGCAGAGTTCGGCGACGGAGTTCCTGCTGGCCAATCGCGGGATGGGCTGGCTGCCGGTGGGCTTGAGCGTCATGGCCACGCTGTTCAGCGCGAACAGCTTCCTGATGGTGCCGGGCGAGACGTTCCGCTTCAACATGCTGTTCGGCGTCGGCCTGGTGGGGATCCTGTGCACCGTGCCCCTGGTGATGCGGCTGTTCATTCCCATTTACGTGGGCTCGGGGTGCTTCACCGCATATGAGCTGCTCGAAAAGCGTTTTGACGTCCGGGTGCGGGTGCTGGCGACGGTCTTGTTCATGTTTCTGCGGACGGGGTGGATGGCCGCGGCGACCTTTGCCTGCTCGCTGGCGGTCTCGGTGATCTCGGGGACCGATCTGCTCATCACGATCTGGGTGATGGGCATCGTGACGACGCTCTATACGGTCACCGGCGGGATCAAAGCGGTGATGTGGAACGACGTGGTGCAATTCCTGGTGTTTGCCGTGTCGATCGTGGGGGCGGCGTGGCTGGCCATCCACGGGGCGGGGGGCTGGTCGGCGACGTGGGATTCGTACGAGGCGGCGGGCAAGTATCAGTTCACCGATTTCCGGCTCGATCTGAGCCTGCGCATGGGCAGTTGGGCGCTGCTGATCGGGTCGTTTGTCGAGAATCTCTCGGCCTACGCGACTGACCAGTCGCTGGTGCAGCGGTATCTGACCGCGACCAATCTGCGGGTGTGCCGGCGTGCGTTCATTGCGAACATTGTGGGCGTGATTGTGGTGATCCCCGGGCTCATGATCCTGGGGGCCGGGCTTTCGAGCTTTTACGCGGCCAACCCTCAGCGCCTGGCGGATGGGCCGATCGAATACTTCTCGCGGCGCCCGGCGGATCTTCAGAAGGCCCCGGAACTGGTCGCGGCGATGGCGGCGCGCGAGGGGACGACGCCCGATGCCTGGATCCAGCAGGTGAAGACCGACCCAGGCATCCTGCAGCGTGATCTGAAGGCGCGTTATGCCGAGGATCCCGCTCTCGCCGGCAAGGATCTGCTGGCGGTCAATCGGCAGGACGAGGTGATGCCGCTGTTCGTGCGGCGGCAGATGCCGCGGGGCATGATCGGACTGGTCCTGGCGGCGCTGCTGGCCGCCACGATGTCCAGCATCGCCGGGGGCATCCATTCGATCGCGACGTGCATCGTGATCGACATCAAGCAGCGGCTGCTCGGCCGTGGCGCGGACCCCGACAGCCCGCAGGAGGTTCCGTTCATCCGGCTGCTCACCCTGGTGCTGGGGTTGATGGCGACCGGGCTGGCATGCATCGTGGACCGGCTCGGGCCGGTCTTCGACATGGTCAAGAAGCTCAACGGACTGTTTTCGGGACCGCTGCTGGGGGTGTTCGTTCTGGCCTTCTTCTTCCGGCGGGCCCGGACGGTTCCCGTGTTGATCGGGGCGGCCCTCGGGACAGGCGCCGCCGGGTGGCTGACCTCACTGAGCCAGTTCGGGCGTCTTCCGACGTGGCTGACGTCGACCGGGACGATTTCGCCCATGTGGTTCTGCGTGATCGGCTTTGGCATCACCTGGGTCGTCGGGCTGGGGGGAAGCCTGCTCGTGGGCGGCGGACGGCCTGAAAAGGGGGATCGCGCAGGCGCGGGAGCCGCGGAGCCCACCTCGGCGACGGCTGGAAAGTGACCCAGGGGCCTCGGCATGCGTTGGGGCAGGAGGCGAGGAAGGTCCCGCGTGGGCGGTCTTCTGGCCAAGCTGAGCGAAGCTGTTGGGGGTGTCGGTCGGGAAAAGCGGCTGGCGGGCACGTCCTATAATCCACCCAACATCCGCACCCGGCAGCGGGTCTGGACGTATTGACAGGAAGGCCGCGTGGGCGGCGTCTGTCAGGGTGGATCCGGCATGAATGCGTTACCTGTCGAGCACGACCCGGAACGGCCGGTGGTGGAGGCGATCCAGCAGGGGGACCCCCATGCGCTGGCAGAGCTGATGCACCGCCACGGGGGATGGGTGCGCGGGGTGATTCTCGGGGCCCTGGGGCGGCCCGACGAAGTCGACGATGTGACCCAGCGCGTCTGGATGCAGGTCTGGCGGGAGGCCGACAAGCTGGACGATCCGGCACGATGGCGCGTGTGGTTGTACCGGATCGCCCGCAATGCGGCGACCGATGCCGGCCGACGACGACAGCGGCGGCGAAGGCTGCTGGCCTCGCTGCTGCGGCGTGAGGACCGGCGGCCCCTCACGAGCGGCCCGGCCGACCGGCCGCTTCTGGCCGACGAGCGGCGCGATACCATGCTCCGGGCGATCGGGAATCTTCCGGAACTGTATCGCGAGCCGTTCGTGCTCCGGCATCTCGAGGGATGGAGCTATGCCCGGATCGCCGAGGCGATGGGCCTGCCCGTCGACACGGTCGAGACGCGGCTGGTTCGGGCACGGCGGCTGCTGAGACAGGAGCTGGCGGGAAGGGTGTAAGGGGGCGGGCCCGTCACGAGACGGGAGCGGTTGGTGATGATCGACGAACGCACCGAACAACTGATCAACCGGCGCCTCGATCATGAGCTCAGCGAAGAAGAGGCGCTCGAGCTGAACAAGCGGCTGATCCGCTCGCCCGAAGCCCGCGCGCTGCTCGAGGAGTACGAACGCACCGATGGTCTGGCCCGCGAAACCCTGCGGACCTGGTCTCTTCAGGCAGGTGTTTCGGGGGCAGAACGGGCCGCGGCGGAGATCTCGACGCCGCACAGCCGGCTCTCCCGGATCGGCGTGGGCGTTCGGGCCGCGGCGGCGGCCCTCCTGCTGGTGACCATGGCGGGAGCCCCTTCGTTCTGGAAAGCTGCCCCCCCGCAACCGCGCGGCCGGCAGACGGATGCGGTCGCCAATCTGTTGCTGCCCGCACCGGCCCCGCCGGCGTCCCCCGTGGTCGAGGGGCCGCGTCACGAAACCCATCAGCTTCACCGCGACGTCATCGGCGTCTGGGATGAAGAGACGCAGAGCATCTACCTGCTCGAGATGGATCAGTTGGCTGAGCGCGTGGTCCCCTTGTCCCAGAGTTTCTGACGCCATGGGCAGCTTCGGCTTCGCTCAGCGAAGCCGAAGCTGCCCATGCCACCCCGCCCAAGCTGTCACGGACCCATGGAGACGCGTCAGCCGCAACAAAGGGTGAGGGTTGTCGAGAAGGCGGGCGTACCCATCAACATGCGTTACGAAATGACAGGTTGCGGTCCGCTCGAGCGTCTTCTGTACAGGTTGTCGGTCGCACGTGCTTGTCGCGGCGTCCATAGACGGACCCAGGGGCGGGTGTGGGTTCCACGCGGTCGCGAAGTACCCTCGTGAACCCCTCGCTCTCGCTTCGAGCTCCGTGGGCGGGGCGCACGCGGCATACGCACCAGGCATCCGCACGACCGGATCTGAAATGAGGAGAATCCCATGAATGCCTGCCGATTACTCGCACCGGTGTTGATTACGGGTTCATGTGCCGCGCTGGCGCTGGCGCAGTCCGAGCGGATCGAAACGCCGGCCCCGCCGCCCGATCGTCTGTACGTAAACGAATGGATGATCGCAGGTGCGCCGCCGACCGCGATGTATGCTCGCGACGACGACGCGGATGACGCGCAGGAAGAGGGCGCCGCGTGGATCGGACTTCAGCTCGGGCCGGTGCCGGCTTCGTTGGCCTCGCATCTGGGCGTCGGCGAGAAGGGCCTCATGGTTCGAAACGTTTACGAAAAGAGCCCGGCCGATCAGACGGGTATCCAGCGGTACGACGTGATTGTCCGGGCCGACGACAAAGACGTGGTGGGCACCGTGGAGGCGTTCTCCAAGACCATTCGCAGCCGCAGAATCGGCGACACGATCCACCTGACGATCATTCGCGGCGGCAAGGAGCTGAGGCAGGACATCGTCCTCGGCGAAGCGCCCCCGCCGCACGAGCTGACGCCCAAATTTGCGGAAGAACCCGACGTGCTGTATCGGCGAAACTTCGGCTTGCGCGGCCGGATCCTGCGGCCGGGGCCCGACGGCTGGGTCATGGAGGATCTGGGCGAGCTGCCGGATGTCGAACGGCTGCTGCGCCGCTTCGACATTCGCCGGGACCGCGAGGAGGTGACCCGCTCACCCGACCACGCCCGCCGCGTGGGCAAGAACGGCGAGACGATCGACGTGCAGCGCCGGAAAGACGGCTCCATCGAAGTGCGCCGCGAGAAGCGGGGCGCGACGGGCCCGGCGGAGGTCAAGGTTTACCCCAATGAAGAAGTGCTGCGACAGGGCGACCCGGAAGCGGCCGATCTGCTGAGCCGCCATGCCGGGCCGCGCGGGTCCGACGAGCGCCCGGAGGCCGAACGCCGGCTCGAGCGCCGCCGGATTCTGCCGCCCGATGAGCGCTGGCGTGAATGGCGCGAGCGGTTCTTCCAGGGGCCGTTCGAGCGGCTCGCTCCCCCGCCGCCCGGCGAAGCACCCCCCGTCCGCTTTGAAGTGGCACCGGACGGCCGGATCACCGTCCACAAGAGCGCCCCGGACGCGGAGCTGACGATGACTTACAACGATCGCGAGGAGTTCAAGCGGAAAGCCCCGGAACTCTTCCGGCAGTTTCAAGAGATGGAGAAATCTCTGAAGTAACCACGTCGTGAGCATCCGGCACACCCGGGGCCCGAAGGGGCAGGCGAGGCCATCCGCTTTCGCCGCCCCTTCGGGCCCCGTTTTCTTGATTGTTCCCCCGGCTTCCCGCACACTCTCCACCGGGCACAAGACAGGGAAAACAGGCATGTACGGATGGCGACCTTTTTCGTGGGTGTGCGTGGGGTGTGCGGCGGGGCTCTGGCTCGCGGGGATGCTGCCGGCGGCGGGGGCGGAAGCGGCGGGCTCGGTGGCCGAACAGGCGCAGCGGGCCGATCGGCTCCGCCGGGAGCTGCGCGGGCTGGTCGCGGCGGCGCGAGACCGCGTGTTCCCCGCCCTGGTGAACATCAACGTGGTCACACTCGAGTACTACGGCGGCAAGGAGCACAAGGGACGCTCCGTGGGCAGCGGCACCATCATCAGCGCCCAGGGCCACGTGCTGACCAACCAGCACGTGACCGACGAGGGTAAGCGCTTCCGCTGCACGCTCGCCGACAAACAGGAGATCGCCGCCGATCTCGTGGGCGAGGACCCGCTGACCGACCTGGCCGTCCTCAAGCTGAATCTCGCGGAGCTCAGGGACGCGGGCAAATCGCTCCCGATCGCCCATTTCGGCGATTCCGACGAGCTGGAGATCGGCGATTACGTCATGGCGATGGGTTCGCCGCTGGCCCTGGCGCGCTCGGTGACCCTGGGCATCGTCTCGAACCCGCAGCGCGTGTTCGCCGGCGCGACGAGCGACGTGGACGACATGGAACTGTCCAGCGGCCAGACCACCGGACTGTTCACGCGGTGGATCCAGCACGACGCCAACATCAATCCGGGCAACAGCGGCGGTCCGCTGGTCAACCTCAAGGGCGAGATCGTGGGCATCAATGAGCTGGGCTCGGGTTCGATCGGTTTCGCCATTCCCAGCAACCTTGCCCGGAAGGTGGCGGAGATGCTGATCGCCCGCGGCGAGGTCCCGCGGAGCTGGGTCGGCGTGAGCTTCAAGCCGATCGAAAAGACGGGTCTGACCCGCGGCGTTCTGATCAATTCGATCACCCGAGGCGGGCCGGCGGAGAAGGCGGGCCTCGCCGCCGGAGACGTGGTGCTGGCCATCGACGACGAGCCGGTGACCGTGCGGTTTCCGGAGGAGGTTCCGCCGCTGCTCGGCCGCCTGGCGGAGCTGCCCATCGGGACGGCGGTGCGCTTCAGTTACCAGCGCGGCGACAAGCATGAGGTCGCCACCCTCACCACCGAGAAGCTCAAGCACGACAAGGGCGATGAGAAATCGCTGCGGACCTGGGGCCTGACGGTCATGGAGATCACCGACAAGATGGCGATGGACTACCGGCTCGACAACACGCAGGGGGCCATGGTGTCGAGCGTGCGGCAGGGCGGGCCGGCGAACCTGGCCGAGCCCGCGCTCTCGGAGGCCGACGTGATTCGCTCCATCGATCGACAACCGGTCCGGAACCTGACCGAACTGGTCGATGCCTACAACCGCATCATGGAGCGCAAGCCGCTGCCCGAATACGTGCTGATCGAGTTCGACCGCCTCGGGCAGAATCAAGTGACGCTGCTCAAGCCGCGTCCGGATGAGGATGAGAACCCGCCGCGAGAGATTCCCAAGGCGTGGATCGGCATCGCGACACAGCCGGTCATCGCCAAGCTGTCGGCCCAGCTCAAGCAGGGTGATTCGCGCGGATTCCGCATCACGCGCGTGTATCCGGGCACGACGGCCGCCCAGAGCGGCCTGCGGGTGGGCGACATCGTCACCGCACTCAACGGCGAGCGGATCATCCCCAAGGGCATGCAGGACGCGGGCCAGCTCGGCCTGCGGGTGCGAAAGCTGTCGATCGGCGAGACGGCCAGGCTCACCGTGCTGCGCGAGGGAAAGCCCGAGCAGATCAGCGTCGTGCTCGATCGCACCCGGGTGACGCCGGAAGAAGCGCATCATGAGACCAACCGCGATTTCGAGCTGACCGTGCGCGAGATCACCTTCTTCGACCGCGACGAGAACCGCTGGGGCGACGAGGTGCAGGGGGTGATCGTTCAACAGGTGGAGGCCGCGGGCTGGGCCGGGCTGGGGGGCGTTCAGCGCGGCGACGTGATCCAAAGCATCGCCGGCCGCGACGTGCGCGACCTCAAGTCGTATCATCGGGCGATGGAGGCCGTGGCTCAGACCCAGCCCGAACGCGTCGTCTTCGTCGTGCTGCGCGGCGTGCGCACGCGGTTCCAGTATGTGGAGCCGGAGTGGAAGCCGGTCGCGACGACACAGACGCAGCAGGCCGACTGATGAAAGTGAGAAGGCAGGAAAGAGGAGGGATGAAAAGTGCGAAGGCGATGTGTTGAGAGAGCGCTCGAACAAGGGGGCGATGATGAGCGGGTGGGCAAACCACCCGCCTTTTCCCCAACAATCGAAAGGAAACCCATGAACAGTGGTCGATCGCGGCGTTTCGGGGCGGCAGGGCTGGTCTTGGCGTGGACGGCCGCTGGCGCGCTGGCGCAGGACGAGGCGGCGTATCGCAAGTTTCTGGAGGAGAAGTCGCCGTCCATCGTGACGATCAAGTGCGTGCTCAAGATCAAGGCGGGCGGGCAGGAGCGCGAGGTCGAAAGCGAGGGCTCGGGGGTGATGATCGACCCGAACGGCCTGGTGCTGTGCTCGAACAGCCGGCTGGGTGGCGCGTACGGGCTCATGCGGCGGCTGATGGGGGCGGAGATGAGCATCAACCCGACGGACATCAAGGTGATCGTCGGAGATGCGGCCGACGGGGTCGATGCGAAGTTCGTCGCCCGCGATACCGAGCTGGACCTGGCCTGGATCCAGATCAAAGAGCCGGGTGACCGGAAGTTCACACATGTGGATCTGGCAAAGTCCGCCGCTCCCCGAATCGGACAGAAGGTGCTGTCGGTATATCGCACGAGCAAGAACTTCGACCGCACGCCGGTCATCATGGAGAGCCTGATCGGCGGGGTGGCCCGCAAGCCGCGCGAGCTTTACCTGGCGGAGGATCTCTCCGCGGCGCTTGGCCTGCCCGCCTTCAAATCGGACGGCAGCGTCGTCGGCGTCACCATTCTCCAGATTCCCGACGGAGATGAGTCGACGGCCCAGCGGACGCTCGGGCGGCTGGAGAACTCGAACGAGTACAACGGTGTCCTGCTGCCCGTCTCGGAAGTGATCAAGGCCACCGCCCGCGCCCGGGAAGCGGCCGAGACCCAATCCGAGGAATCATCCGACGACGAAAGCGCGACCCGACCCGCAAAGGATGACGGCGAGAAGCCCCATGACCAGAAAGACGCGCAGGAAAACTGACCGCTCGCGATCTGGACGGGCCGACGTTGCCGCCGCCCGCGCGAGGAAGCCCCGCCTGACCCATCTGGACGCGCGCGGGCAGGCGCGGATGGTGGACGTCGGGCAGAAGAACGCCACGCAGCGCGTCGCGGTGGCCTCCGCAGTGGTGGAAGTGGGGCGCACGGCGCTGCGGCTGGTTTTGGAGGGCCGGATGCCCAAGGGCGACGTGCTGGCCGTCGCCCGCATCGCGGGGATCGCTGCCGCCAAGCGGACCTCCGAGCTGATCCCGCTCTGTCATCCGCTCCCGATCGAATCGGTCGAGGTGCAGATCGAGCCCAGCCCGCCTGCGGCGCTGCGCATCACCGCCACGACGCGGCTGACCGGCAAAACCGGCGTCGAGATGGAAGCGCTGACCGCCGCATCCGTCGCGGCCCTGGCGGTCTACGACATGTGCAAGTCGGTGACCAGGGACATCCGCATCGGGCCTGTTCAACTCGAGTCGAAGACCGGCGGGAAATCAGGAGCCTATCGCCGCCGATGAACGCAAATCCATGCTGCAGCCCAATTGCTCATGGCCGAGCAGGCGCAGGAACCGTCGACATGGAGCCCGAAACGCAAGCGAGGGGTTCGGCGGAGTGATCGCCGATCACGAGGTTACAGGCAGTGCCAAGAGGCCCGCGATGGATGGCCGTTGAGAAAGCGATATGCCTTCCGAAGACCTGTGGGATGAATCACTGAGCCCCGAACAATACCGCCCGGTCGGGCTGGACCTCGCGATTCCCGAGCAGGAGCTGCGCATTCAGTGGGCCGACGGCGCAACGAGCCGGTTTTCAATGCGCTTTCTGCGTCAGCACTGCCCCTGCGCGGCCTGCCGCACCGAGCGGGAGAAGCAGGCGGAATCCAGGAGCCTTCTGCCCGTTCTTTCGCCGGCCCAGGCGGCCGCGGCATCCGCGACCTGCACCGGCGGCCACCTCGTCGGCAACTACGCGCTCCAGCTCGACTGGTCCGACGGCCACAGCACCGGCATCTACGACTTCCGCCTCCTGCGAAGCTGGCACACCCTCAACTCGTAGTATCATGTGAGATGGAGCGGTCGCGCACGTCTCATGTTTCACGATCCACGTTCCGCGGCGATCATGGCATTCCCTGGACCGCGCGGGCTGAAGGCGCGCGGCTCCTTGTGTACCATTCGATCGTCCGACGCAGACCTTCCTCGAAGTCGGTCCGGGCGGTGAAGCCGAATCGCTCTTTCGCACGGCTGACATCGAGGCATCGCCGGGGCTGGCCGTTGGGCCTGGTCGTGTCCCACACGATCCTGCCGGTAAAGCCGGTGAGGCGGGCGATGAGCTCGGCCAGATCGCGGATCGAGATCTCGCGGCCGCTGCCCAGATTGACCGGCTCGGGCACGTCGTAGCGCTGCGCGGCGAGCACGATACCCTCCGCCGCGTCCTCCACATAGAGGAACTCGCGCGTGGGCGAGCCGTCGCCCCAGCAGACGATCTCGCTCTCGTCGCGCGCCTTCGCCTCGACGCACTTGCGGATCAGTGCCGGGATCACGTGGGACGTCTCGAGATCGAAATTGTCGCGCGGCCCGTACAGGTTGACTGGCAGCAGATAGATGGCATTCAGGCCGTACTGCTCGCGATACGCCTGGCACATGACCAGCAGGGCCTTCTTGGCGATGCCGTAAGGCGCATTCGTCTCTTCGGGGTAGCCGTTCCAGAGCTCCTCTTCACGAAACGGCACCGGCGTGAACTTGGGATACGCACAAATGGTGCCGACCTGCACGAATTTGCGCAGGCCGTGCCGCCGGGCGGCCTCCATGAGGTGCAGACCCATGGCCATGTTCGCGAAAAAGTAGCGCCCGGGGTTCGCCCGGTTGGCCCCGATGCCGCCCACCTCCGCTGCGAGGTGGATCACCACGTCCGGGCGTGCGTCGCGGTAGAGCCGATCGACGTCCGCCTCGCGCGTCAGGTCATACTCGCGCCGGCGCGAAACCACGAGCCGATCCGGACTGACGCCGCGGGCCCGGAGCTGCTCGCACACGTGCGAGCCGAGAAACCCGGCGCCGCCGGTCACGAGAAAGCGATGCGTGCCGAAATCCATGCTGCCCATGCGAGTGTTTTAGCCGGATGCGGGACGCATGCAAGCCTTCCGGGCCGAGCCCGAAAAACTCGTTCCGGACGGGGTCGTCCGGACGAAGGAGGACCCCCGAGAAGGCCGCTCCCGCTGGAAGGCTGTTGCTGACGGGGGGATATCGCTATAATCCATGACGATGACGGCCGATGGGACAATCTCCTGCGCTCGAACCGCTCCGCCCGCCCGCTCGGAGCCTGTTTCCGTGGTGGGGCTGGCGGCCATTGTGGCCGCGCTGCACCTGGCGGTCCTGGCCTCGCGGGTGTCGGGTCGGCATCATCATGGGCCGGTCGTGCTGCTGAGCTGGCAGGCGCCCTCGGCCCCGCCGACGCCGGCGGACAGGACGAGCGAGCCCCCCTCCAACCCCCATCGCAACTACTCGGTGGGCGAGCTGGCCCTCACCCGGGGGATGGCCGTCGTCAGCCTCGCCCGCTGGCTGCACGTCATGCGCATCAACGGCGCACGCACCTACTGATTCCAGAGGCCAGACCCAATCCCTCAAACCGTGTGTTGTATGCTGTTTGCTGCATGTTGTGGATACGCTCTCATCCACAACAGACAACAAACAACAGACACCCACACAGGCGACCAGCAACAGAATAGGAACCACTGACCAAGGACCAACGCAGTGAACGTTCTCGAAATACCCGGCAAGGTTCTCAAGAAGATCTTCGGCACCCGCAACGACCGCCTCCTGAAGCGCTACGGCGTGGTGGCCGATCGCGTGCTGACATTCGAGGCGCAGTACCGCGCGCTCACCCCCGAGCAGCTCCTGGCCAAAACGGCGGAGTTCAAGAAGCGCCTCACCGACGGCGAACCCGTTTCCAGCGTGTTGCCCGAGGCCTTCGCCGCCCTGCGCGAGGCCTCCGACCGCGCCCAGGCCCATCGCCACTTCCACTGCCAGCTCATCGGCGGACAGGTCCTCTATGAGGGCAACGTCGCCGAAATGAAGACCGGCGAGGGTAAGACGATCGTCTGCCACCTCGCCGCATACATGAAGTTTCTCGAGGGCAAGAAGGTCCACATCGTCACGGTGAACGATTACCTCGTGAAGCGCGACGCGGAGTTCGCCCGGCCGATCTTCGCCCTGCTGGGCGCGACGGTCGGATACATCCAGGCGCAGCTCGACCCCGGCGGCCACGAGGGGCTCCGCAAGCAGGCCTATGACTGCGACATCACCTACGGCACGAACAGCGAGTTCGGCTTCGACTACCTGCGCGACAACATGAAGCCGCGGGCGGCGGACCAGGTGCAGGGGCGGCTCGATTTCGCCATCGTCGACGAGGTCGACTCGATTCTCATCGACGAGGCGCGGACGCCGCTCATCATCAGCGGGCCCGCGCACGACGACGTGAGCCGCTACAAGTGGGCGGATGCGATCGCCCGCTCGCTGGTGCGCAGGCAGCAGGAACTCAACAAGGAAACCGCGCGGCGGCTGGCCGAATGGAACGGGGGCGAAAACGCGCCCGAAGAGCTCAGGAAGAACCCGAAATTCGAGGACGCCGTCAAGCGTTTCCGCGTCGATCCGAAGATGCTCACCGAGGACGAGGCCGAGGCCATCCAGCACCGCCAGCTCTTCGTGACACAGGAGGACCGCAAGCAGGTCCACCTCACGCACGACGGCGTCCAGTACGCCCAGGACGAGGCGGGCATCGGCAGCTTCTACGTCGGAGCGAACATGGAGGTGCCCCACCTCCTGGAGAACGCGCTGCGGGCTCACGTCGTCTACGAGCGCGACAAGGAATACGTCGTCCAGGACCGGCAGGTCATCATCGTCGACGAGTTCACCGGGCGCCTCATGCACGGCCGGCAGTGGTCCGACGGCCTGCATCAGGCGGTCGAGGCCAAGGAAGGCGTGCCGGTCAAGGAAGAGACCCAGACGATGGCGACGATCACCATCCAGAACTTCTTCAAGCTCTACGAGAGCCGCGCCGGCATGACCGGAACGGCGATGACCGAGTCGGACGAGTTCATGAAGATCTACAAGCTCGAGGTGGTCGCCATTCCGACCAACCGGCCGGTCAATCGTCAGGATTCGAACGACAAGATCTACCGCACGACGACCAACAAGTACGAAATGATCGTGGAGGAGATCCACGAGATGCACCGCCGCGGGCGGCCGAACGATCCGTTCCTGCTCGCGGCGATTTTCGAGCGGTTGCGGCCGGTCGTCGCCCGCGAACCGGACATCACGCCCGAGCTGATCCAGCAGAAGCAGCAGCGCATCGACGAAGCGCTCCGGCGGTTCAAGGAGGCGGAGAACAACGATCCGGACGCCATCCAGTTCATGATGGAGACGTACGACCTGGCCATGGGACGGCTGGCCATGGGGCGGCCGATCCTGGTGGGCACCACGTCGGTCGAGAACTCCGAAAAGCTCTCGCGCCTGCTGGAGCGGACGTACGGCATCGAGCATGAAGTGCTCAACGCCAAGAACCACGCGCGGGAGGCGGACATCGTCGCGAAGGCCGGCCAGCGCCACCCGCCGACGCGGGGCGCCGACAAGACGCCGCTGGGCAACGTGACCATCGCCACGAACATGGCCGGCCGCGGCACCGACATCAAGCTCGAGCCGGGCGTCGTGAATCCGGACTGCAAGGTGCCGCCTGACGCAGCGAAGGTCCTGGAAGGAGAGCAGGGGAAGGCGGGAGGCAACGGCGTCCTGCGGTCGCTCACGCTCTATCCGCCGGGGTCCACCAAGTGCTGCATCCACTGCGAGGAGTACGACCCGGCGACCAACTGCGCGCACTGCTTCAAACCCAAACTCGACCCGCGGTTCCCCGAGCTGGGCCGCAAGATCTGCACGCTGAATCCGCCGTGCGGCCTGCACATCATCGGCACCGAGCGGCACGAATCGCGGCGCATCGACAACCAGCTCCGCGGGCGGTCCGGCCGGCAGGGTGACCCGGGTTCCAGCCGCTTCTTCCTCTCGCTCGAGGATGACCTGCTCAAGCTCTTCATGCCCGACTGGATGCTCAAGATGATGGAGAAACTGGGCTTCACCGAGGGCGTCAGCCTCGAGGACAAGCGCATCAGCAAGGGCATCGAGCGCGCCCAGAAGAAGGTGGAGGAGCGCAACTTCTCGATCCGCAAGCACCTGCTCGAATGGGACGAGCCGATGGACTACCAGCGGCGGGCGTTCTACTCCGAGCGGCAGCGCATCCTGGAGGGCCGGCGGCTCAGCGATCTCATCTGGCGGATGATCGACGACACCATCGACCAGAACGTCGACGATTACCTGGCCGAGGATTACGTCGCACGGCGCGTCAGCGACTGGGTCAAGAGCACGCTGGAGGTGCAGATCCCGCCCGAGCAGCTCACCGACGAAGACGCCGCCTATCTCGAGCGCCGCATCCGGGAGAAGGCCAAGGACGAGGCCCGCGACGCCGTCCGTACGTCGCTCGGCGAGTACATCGACACCGACGAAGAGCGCTCGCAGTGGGACATCGGCGGCCTGCTCCGCTGGGCCCAGCGCATGTTCGCCGTCTCCGCGACGCAGAACCAGCTCCGCAAGATGGAGCCGCAGGAGATCGAGGAGCTGCTGATCGAGGCGGCCGACGCGCACTACGACAAGGTGGATCTCTCTCCGATCGAAGCGTATCTCGATCCGAACTACGGGCGCCGCGCCCTGGCCGACTGGGCCCGCAACAAGTTCACCATCGAGCTCAAGAGCGAGGAGCTCGTCGACCAGACTCCCGCCGCCGTCAAGGAGATTCTCCACGCCAGGGTCCGCGAGGCCTACGCCCGCCGCGAGGTGTACTACCCGGTCGAGACGCTGCTCTCCCGGGTGCTCGAAACCTCCGGGACGGACAACAACTTCGCCCTCCAGCAGATCGTCGGCTGGGCCAACTCCAAGTACAACCTCGGCTGGACGACCGAGACGCTCAGCGGCAAGAGCGTCAGCGACATCGCCAATGAGCTTGTCGCCGTGAGCCAGTCGTTCATCCGCGACGGCCGGCTCGAACACGAGGTCAACGAGGCCCTCGCCCGCTATCAGCCCGGCGGCAACGGCGAGCTCAAGGAGTGGGCGCTCAAGCGGTTCGGGCCGGTCGTCGACGTGACCGCCCTCGAGCGCGGCGACGGCGACGCGCGCGAGGTCCTCATGCAGGCCGGGCGCGAGATGGTCCGCTGGGAGCTCACCCAGCTCG
>CAZQEN010000016.1:0-42142 GCA_964591605.1 uncultured Planctomycetales bacterium | reverse complement strand
CGGACTATGCATTCATCCGGCCGTGACACCATCTGGAATCCAGTGATGCCGGGTTTCCCCATTCGGACATCTCCGGATCAACGCTTGTTTGCCAACTCCCCGGAGCTTTTCGCAGGCTACCACGTCCTTCATCGCCTCTCGACGCCTAGGCATCCTCCATGCACCCTTAGTAGCTTGATCGCATGGATGACAGGCTGTCCCGTAGGGCGGGCTCTGCCCACCTTCGAAGCCCAATGGTGGGCGGAGCCCACCCTACAGACATCTTTCATCCGCACGTCAAAGCACCTTGACGCATTTGATGCGTCTGACGCGCTGAGTTGACGCGTCATGCCGAAATCGGAATCATCGGAAGGGATCGCTCCCCGCCGACTCTTCCGCGCTCGAAGAATCGAACTTTGTGTGGTGATGCCACTACCTGCAACGTCTGCCCGGCTCTGTGCCCGCAGCACAGGCCGCCAGACTTGCCTTGCCTATCCGATTGTCAAAGATCCCCGGAAACCGTTGTGTCGATTCCCGGTCCGGCGAACTCGACGCATCGAGCCCATCGGATCGGAAACCGCTGTCCCTTCAGTCCGGATCGCCGTTCGTCCCCGGGGCCGGCCTCCCGTCTCGCGCCTGCGGCCGGCTCAGCGAATGTTTTCGCTGATGTTTCCCGGAGCCCAGCTAATATAGCCCTTTTCCCGAAGGAGTCAAGGGCACCGGGCCCACGATTTTTACTTTTCTCGGCGCCTCGCGTCGAGCGTTTCCCGACACGTCCACCATCCTGGACTGCGTCGGGAACGAGTGGAGCCGAGCGGGCTCGAACCGCCAACCTCCTGGTTGCAAACCAGGCGCTCTCCCAGTTGAGCTACGGCCCCTCGAAATCGGCCGCGGCCTGCCGGGAAAAAGCTCGCAACCGTGAAGCTCGGCCCGGGCCGCAAAACGTCGGCCGACAAAAAAACCGCCAGCCACAGGCCGACGGTTCAGTCACTTCCAGCCGAACCGGCCGATGCCAGCTACGTCACTACACCCGGAATGTCGCGAGTCGCCTCGTTCTGCAAAAGGCCTTTCCTTGTGCTGATGTCGGCCTGGGCCTCAAACGGGCTGTGCCGACGGACAGAACTGCCCTTGCGATGCCCGTAGTTTACTCGTCCTCGCCTGCTTGTCAATGTGATCGATTGTAGTCGTCCGGCCAGTCGGCGGCCACCGGGCGATCACAACCGTAATATTCTGTCCCTTAATGACTTACAAAACGACCAGGCGAACGCAGTCGCTGCCCCACCCCATGCTTTTCGGCCGGAAGACCCCCGGCGGGCCAGTTTTTCTGCTCCGAACGGTCAAGAGGCCCCCGGCGAAGCCCTCGTCTTGAAGACCCGGAACAGCAACCACAGGGATGGAACAAGCACCAGTGCTCCCACGGGCAGCGCCAGAATCAGGAACCGGATGGTCGCCAGAGGTCCGGCCGCCTGCTCCAGCGTCAGGTCGGGGTACACCAGATAGGGCTGATGGGCGATCGCCCATCCCATCAGGAGCAGAACGATCTCGCCCGCGGCGAACACCCGCGCCCAACCGTAGCGCCGCCCGAAAACGGCCCATGCGGACAGGGCAAAGAACACCAGCCCGGCCCCCAGCACCGGCCACGATCGCGGCGCGATGAGCTGCCGGAAGAACCAGTTCGCCTCATTCCAGGCCAGCAGCAGGACCAGCGCCGCGAGTGCGGCGGTGATGCTGCCGGACACGATCGCGCGATAGCGAAAATCCTCGCGGAGTGGTCCGGCGGTCTCCGCCGTCAGATACACCGCCGCCAGGTATGCGCACGTCGCGAGCGCGAGCAGGCCGCAGCCCAGGGCATAGCCGCTCAGCCACGGAAGCCGGTCCGAAACGCTGACCACGCCGGCAGCGCTGATCCGCACGTCACCGCTGGTCACCGCCCCGAACGCCGCGCCCAGCAGCACCGGAGAGATCACCGATGCAATGCCAAAGACCAGGCCCCACCACGCGCGGGGATCCTGCGGGAGCTCGGCGTCATCGGCGCGCGGCGGCCCCGGCCTGCCCGCGCGGCCATCCTCCTGTGCTGCGCCCGAGGCGGCAAAATGGCTTCGGAATACGAAGGAGGCTCCACGAAGCATGATCCCGACGAGGGCCAGGTGAAAGGGAACAAACAGCGCCGTACCGATCGCACCGTAGCCGTTGGGGAAGCAGGTGAACAGCACAACGATCACGAAGACCAGCCAGACGTGATTGGCCTCCCACACCGGGCCCATGGCACGGGCGATCGCCGCCCGCTGGGCACGCTTGCGCGGCCCGGTGGCCAGAAGATCCCATACCCCCCCGCCAAAGTCCGCGCCGCCGAGGATGACGTACGCGACGAGCCCCACGAGCGCGATGCCGGCTGCCAGATAGATCCAGGCGGTGTCTGTCATGCTTGATCGTCCGTTGTCAGTGGTCTCAGGTTCGATCTGTGCGCGCCACGGTCCGTCGGCTCAGATCGTCAGACCCTGCGCCTCCAGGGCGCCGCGGTCATGCCCGTTCCGCGCCAGGGCCCGCAACAGCAGCACCACGGTCATCCCCAGGAGGATATACAGGACCGTGAAGCCGAAAAACACGGGTTGAACGCCGGCGGCCGTGGTGACCGCCTCGGCGGTCCGCATCCCCGCGTAAAAGCCCTCGCGGGGCTGAATGACCCAGGGCTGTCGGCCCACCTCGGTGACCATCCACCCGGCCTCCAGCGCGATAAAGCCGAAGAATCCGCACGCCATCACCCATCGCAGCAGCCAGCGGCTCTGCAAGGCCATTTCGCCCCTCCGCCACCAGGATGACCAGAACCAGACCGCCGCCAGCAGCATGGCGAGACCCAGGATCACCATGACCTGGAACGACAGGTGCGTCAGGCCCACGGGCGGGCGATCCGACGGCGGGAAGGAATCCAGCCCGGGGACCTCCGCGTTGACATCATGGGCGGCCAGAAAGCTGAGCCCGCCCGGGATCTCGATGGCAAAGCGGGTCTGCCCGGCCGACTCATCCGGGATCCCGCCCAGGCGAAGCGGGGCGCGCGTCTGGGTCGCAAACTGGCCCTCCATCGCCGCGAACTTGGCCGGCTGCGTGCGGAACACGAACTTGGCGAGCAGATCACCGCTGAGCGGCTGGGCAACCGCGGCTGCTCCCCCGACGGCCATGCCCAGCAGAAGCCCCGTCCGCGTGGGCAGATCGTGACGGCCGCGGAGCCAGCCCATCGCGTAGATCGCGGCCACCGCGAACCCAACCGCCATGTAGCACGAGAGCGTCGAATGAACGGCCATGTACACCCACGCCGGCCTTTTGAAGATCGCGATGGGATCGCTGACCATCACCTTGCCGGCCGCGTCCATGTGAAACCCCACGGGAAGCTGCATCCACGAATTCACGCCCAGAATCAGGATGCCGCTCACGCAGCCGCTCAGGGCGATGACCACCCCGCACCACCAGTGCGCCTTCGGGCTGAGCCGATCCCATCCGTACAGGTAGAGGCCGATAAAAATCGCCTCCACAAAGAAGGCGAAGCCCTCCAGGCCGAAGATGTGACCCACCACCCCGCCGGCCACCTGCATGTACCGCGGCCAGAGCAGACCGAGTTCAAACGAGAGAGCGGTCCCGGAAATGGCGCCTACCGCAAACAGCAGACCCACCCCTTTCGACCACTTCCGGGCGAGCTGGAGGTACTGGGTATTGCCGGTACGCAGATACCGCCGTTCCACGAGCACCAGCAGAAGCGGCAGCCCGATCCCGGTGGCTGCGAAGATCATGTGAAACACCAGAGACAGCGACAACTGCAGGCGCGCAGCGGGCAGGATGTCCACAGGATCCTCCTTTATTCGGGGCGGCACCGGGGTCCCGCTTCACGGCACCCCACGTTCCAGGTGGCGAGCAGCGGAGGAACCGTCCACGGCGGCCGCGCATTCGCCAGACGAGGCATGCGTCGCCCGGAACGCCAGACCGGGCGACGGGCGCACGGCCACGCCACGAAGTTTGTGAATTATATCACGAATCAGCCAAAAGGGACACGGAGGGACTGGCCGCGGTGTCGGACGCGATTAGGCCGTGTTCCGGGGGGATATGGGCCCGACAGGAGTCGAACCTGTGACCTCGTCGTTATCAGCGACGCGCTCTAACCAACTGAGCTACGAGCCCGATTCAGGCGCTCCCCTCGGCGTTATCGGCTCTTCAGGGGCCTGATCGTGCGGACGGCCGGAAAACCGTACGTCAACGCGGGTCAGTGTAGTCGCCCGCGCCCCTGCGGTCAACGCGGCCGGGCTGAACTGCGCCGCCCCCTCATCCGGAGCCGCCGATCCCGTGGCAGACGCCCCGGCCCGCGAATCGTGTCACGGACCACCCGTTCCCCTTGACATCGATTCTTGTTGGCGCATCCTGTCAGAAGCGTTAGAATACGCGAACATCTCGGATGGATGCACGAACGGCTCGTGTGATGGGGCGCCCGGCACGAGGGCGCCCGCAGGAGGGCAGGAGGACCACGTCCACCAACGCTCGTTCTGCGTTGGGACACTCCCGTGAATCACACAGGACTGAGGGGGCGATTGCTCTGCACAATCAGTCCAGGGCGTCACTGTCTTCAGATTCGTGCCGTTTTCGTGAGTGGGGCCGATGAGCCCCGGGGAGGAAAAGCAGCTCCGGTTCATTATCTGAGCTGCGCGAGGCGAGAGAGAGGAGGCGAGAGAGGTGGAGAGTTCGCGCGAAGGGTCTGCCCGGAGCCGAGGAGCTCTCGCGGCAGCAGCAATCGTGGGCATCTGGGCTTCGGCGGCACTGGGGGTGACGGCCCAGTTTGACGTTCGCCTGTCACCGGCCGAGCAGGATGCCCGGATTGATGTCAACGAGGTGCTCAATTTAGAGCTGTGGGTGACGCTCAGCGACGGCCCCATGACCGAGAACGTGCTGGGATACTCGGTCAATCTCAGCCCGTCGGGCACGGGCGCGGTGACCGTGGAGACCTTTGCCCATGTGGCGACCGGCGACGCGTCGTACCCGCAAGGCATCGACAACACGCCGGTGTCCGGGGCCTTCAGCCGCGGCGTCGGCTTTTTGCCGTCGGCCCCGTTCACGCTGGGCGAAACACGGCTGGCCCTCTTCTCTGTGAAGGGCCTGAGCCCGGGAGATGTGAGCTACGGATTTGTCGATGCTCCGCCGATTCAGCCCTGGAGCTTCGACTTCAGTGATTTCAGCAGTGCCGTGGTGGTCGCGGGCCCATCCGTGACCATCGAAGTCGTGCCCGAACCCGCCATGGGAATCACGATGCTGACGGCACTGGCATGGGCGGTCCGGTCCACGCGGCGGCGCAAGGGAACAGAGGCGCGAGCACAGCGTTGTCCGCACGGCCGGTAGGAGTGGATGTCGCGAAACACAGGCAGAATGCGGCCTGATCGCCGCGCGATGGAGAGGAGGGGCAGAGCATACGGAGCAATCAGCTCCAGCGCCGCACCGGCGCGTCCCGAGCCATGTCCGTTTTCCGGGCAGCATCCGGGGACGGACACGCGAAGGGGAGGTGAGGTGTGAACGCTGGCTCCCAGCGGACTGGTTTCTCCTGACTGCCTCATGCCCCGGGGCAGGCTCATGCGATTCAACACGAGTTTCGAAACCGCGAGGAGGGGAGAGAAGGACGTTATCCGAACAGTGGTCATCCGGACCTGCCTGGCGGCCTGGGTTGCCTGTGCCTGCCCGTCGGGGCTGCTGGCCGCACCGAACCCGTTGGGTCCGTCTGACGTGCTGATTCTCGTCAACGGATCGAGTCCGGTCAGCCGGTCGGTGGCGGACCTGTACCGGCGTTACTACCCGGCCATCGCCGCCAACCAGGTGGTGACGCTCAGCGGCCTGCCCGACTCCGCCTCGCTCACCGCCACACCCGCCAACGAGATCATCACCCGCACGCAGTTTGAGACGCTCATCGCTGCGCCGGTCCGCAATCACCTGATCAGCAACAACCTCGTGAACAGCATCTATTGCCTGATCACGACGGCGGGCATGCCCTACCGCATCGAGGACTCCAATCAGACCAGCTATGCGAATGCCGTTACGCCTGCCGGCTCGGACGCCAACCTTGTGCTCACGAACCGGGTGAACATCGACGCCGCCTCGGTCGAGTCGGAGCTGGCGTTCCTGTTTCAGATCGATCCGGCCTTGACCCCCGGCTCGGCCGGCCCCGGCGTGCCCCTGAAGAATCGTGTCGTCAATCCGTATCAGGGCTATCGCAGCCCGATCAAGTCGTGGGGCGGCATCCGCGACATCCTGACGCGACGAACCCAGTTTCGGTGGGACCTGCGGAATCTCTGGAAGATCAGCGGTCATGCCTACATCGAAGGTGGGTATGACAGTTGCAGTTGCTCAGCGAATGGGCGGATCATGTCGCCTGCGGATATCTACCTGGTAGCCCGGCTTGACGGTCCCCACGTGTCGAACGTCTACCCGATTTTCGCCGTCAAGCAGATGCTCGACCGGGCGGCGGCCGTGAGCAACCCCACTCCACCCCACACGCGTTTTGTGGGATATAGTCCGTCGACTTCGGCCCTCGTCATCGACAGCACGCCCCCGCCGGCCGCCTCGGAGTTGTCCCAGACGACCTCCTACAACTACCCCGGTGGAACAACGTTCCTGTCATTCGAGACAAAGCCGGTTCCTCCAGGGAAGGAATCCTACCGAGGTTGCTCAAATTGCCCCCGCGGGACTGCCAATCATTACGACGTCCTGTTCAGCTGGCTGACCGGGCTGGCCCCTGCCCCAGGGACCACCGGCGCACAACCCATGATCGTTCCCTTCGGCGGGACGGCGGTATGGGACGACACCACGAGCATCATGAGCAGCTCCGACCCGTTCTTCCCCTCTGGGACGGGGGTCGTCGGGTTGACGACCTACGGCCGCAATGGAAATGACGGTCGTCCGGCCACCTACCTGATGACCGGCGGGCCAGGCGGCGGGCCGCTCTTCCCCTGCGCTCCCGGTGCCGTTTTCACCTCGATCGAGAGCTTCAACGCCGTCACGATGTTTACGGAGACCCCGACCTCACAGGCCAAAATCGCCGAATTCATCCAGATGGGTGGCACGGCCGCCATCGGCCATGCCCTCGAGCCCTGCCAGGATGCCATCGTCCAGGTCGAGTACCTGTACGCCAACCTGCTGCGGGACGACGACGGCGATGGGGTTGGCGACCTGAGCCTGGTCGAGGCCGCATTTACAGCCATACCGTATCTGAGCTGGACCGAGGTGGTGATCGGTGATCCGCTGATGAGGCTGCGGACAGGGCCCGGCGGACCGGTCTCCCTCTTAAACACTTGTCCTACAGACATTAACGGCGACGGCTTCACCGGCTATGCGGATCGGCTCCGGGTGCTGTACTCCTATAACACCCTGCTGGGCGACCCGAAGTACAACCCTGCCGCCGATGTCAATCAGGATGGGTTCGTCGGATACTACGACCATCTGCTCGTGCTGGGCTCCTACGGTAGCCCCTGCCCGTGAGCCGGGGGTGTGCCCCCCTTGGAAATGGCGATCAGAAAAAGCGGGATTTCGCAAAATAATGATTGACAGGGTTGTGGATTCAGGTAGGATCGAACAATAATCAGTAATCAGGGAGAGAGAGCGCCCCGCCGACTGGTGTGGGGCGGTCTCTCTTTTTTTGTTGGGTGCGAACGAAAAGCCCGACGTCAGATCACACGTTGGGCCGTCTGACAGCAGGAGTCGCATCCCCGCAGAGGAAGAAGCACAACGAAGCGCAGGAGGCAGGGAAGGGAATGAAAGAGACCAAGCCACTTCAAACCGCTTCACTGGTCGCCGTGTGGGCTTTGTCCCTGGTTATCACGGCCGGTGCTTATGCTCAGCCCATTTCGCCGGGCGGTGCGTTGTTTATCGACAGCTCACCGATCTATCGGATCGATCCGCCTGCACCGAATCCGGTGTGGGATGTGAACTCGGTGCTGAACTCCGGCAGTATCAAGAATGCCTCTGGCGTGGGCAACCTGTGGCAGATCCGGCCGCAAGAGGCCACGATTGTCTGGAACAACAACGCTCTCATCGCCGATACCAGCGCTGGCGGCCTCGCTCAGGCCAGTTTTGGCGGCGGCGGACTGCTTCAGATCACGGGCAAGTTGAAGACCGTGGTCTCGTTCCCCCAGACTCCGGCGCTCGTATTTGACGGCCTGCTGCTCGAAGCCGTCGTTTCCGGTTTTGACCTTCGTGAGACTGACGTCAACAGCAACGTCATCAACAGCATCAACCAGACGATCAAGTTCACGCCGACGGGCGGATTCCTCTTCACGAATGGAACGCTCCGCCTGGATGGGCTGTACGAATTTGCAATCGTGGGCGCGGTGACAGGTCCCCTGGTTGGCGGTCCCCTCAATGATTTCAGCCTCGACCTGGCATCGCTTCAGGCGTTTCAGATCAATTTCAATCTCGTTCCCGAGCCGACCTCGCTTCTGCTGGTGGGGTGCGGTGCCATTCTGCTGGCCTGCCCGCGTCGACGGGCGGCCCGCTGAGGAGTGCTGATCGAACAGACGTGTTCTTGCGTCGTTGACAGTTGACACAGGAAGGGAAAAGCGGGCCTCGTTTTGGGGCCACTCAATCACGGTGGAGAGGAATTGCAATGAGGTCGAAGAAGCTGGCAGTATCTTTCGTGGTGGGCTGGGCGATCGCGGCGGCAACGTCGGCGTATGCTGCTCAGTACACCGAAATCCAGGACAATGCTTTTGACGGGGTCAACGACGCTTCCTACACGGGGGGCGTGTTCACCTGGGACGCCAACGATAATGGCGTTCCCACCGCGGCCCAGATCCTGACGCTGCTGGAGGACACGGGGCCTGTCCCAGGGACCACCGGTAACGTGCATCTCCACATCAACAGCACGTTTGTTGATTTCGGGAGCACGTTGACCAACCCGAACCGGGCCTACCTCACCGGCGGGCTGTTCAAGCTGACCTTCGACTACTCGCCCGACGGGATCAATGTGACCTCGCACGAATTGAGCGGACCGATCAGCGAGGCGAGCGTTGAAGTGACGAGTGCCTCGGCGGGTCTCTCGACCCTGACGGGCATTGTCAACTTTAATTCCAATCTCGGCGTGGAGAACCTGCCCAGCTCCAACAACTGGCCGGCCACTGGCGAAAGTACCGCCGTCGCCTTGACCTTCGCGATTGGCGCGGACCTTTCGGCGTATCAGACCGCAGCCGGCTGGGCAAACGATATGCCGGTGCCTCCGAGCGTGGTCTTCGACACCCAGTTCAGCATCTTCCCGGAGGAACGGCCGGTTCCCGAGCCGGTCAGCATGCTCCTCCTGGCCGTCGGTTCGCTCCTGTGCATCCACCGTCGCCGGGGCGTCTGAAAAACAAAACTGCCAGCACTTCTCAGGGGCGACGCTCTGTGTCACAGGGCGCCGCCCCTTGTGCATGCGCGATTCCGCCCGCGCTCAGGCTCGCGTCAAGACCCTTCTCGGGAGCCGGGGAATGAATGCGCCTGTGTTTGTGCCGGATTCTGCCGTATACTCTGCCTCTCATTCGGCGATGGATCGCCGGCGACGTTATTGAAGGTACTCGCGTGGATTTCCCTCGTTCGTCCCTTCCGTTGCGGCCGTGAGAACGGCCTCCCGTTTCAGCACAACCGTCGGCCTTGGGCCGGCGCCGGAGAACCCACTGTTGGACATCACTCTCACCGCGCATGAGCCGATGACGGCTCCTGCGGCCACGGGGCCCGTCCCCCTGGGAATGCGTATCGCTATCCTTCTGGCGATCATCCTGCCGTTTCTCGGCCTGATCGCCGGCATCTGTCTGCTCTGGGGATACGGCTTCCGCTGGACGGAGCTGGGGCTTCTGCTTGCCATGTACTATCTCACGGGCCTGGGAATCACGCTGGGTTTTCACCGCCTCCTGACGCACCGCTCATTTGAAACGACCCGGCCGATCCGGCTGACCCTGGCCATCCTGGGCTCCATGGCCGTACAGGGCCCGGTGTTCAAGTGGGTCGCCGTGCACCGCAGGCACCATCAGCACAGCGACGCCGAGGGCGACCCGCACTCTCCGCACCTTCATGGGAAGGGCTTTCTGGGCGTCCTGCGCGGGTTGTACCATTCGCACATGGGCTGGCTGCTGGCGCGCGAGCCGGACAATCTCGATCGTCACATTGCCGATCTCCTGTCGGATCGCCATCTGCGCATCATCGATGCGCTGTTTCCGCTCTGGATCGTCATCGGCCTGCTGATTCCCACGGTCCTGGGCGGCATCCTCTCGGGAACCTGGTTTGGCGCGCTTTTGGGCTTCCTGTGGGGCGGTTTGGCGAGGATCTTCCTCGTTCATCACACGACGTGGAGCATCAACTCCGCGTGCCACGTCTGGGGGCAGCAGCCGTTCCGTTCCCGTGACGAGAGCCGCAACAACGTGGTCTTCGGCGTGCTCGCGCTGGGCGAAGGCTGGCACAACAATCACCACGCATTCCCCACATCGGCCCGCCACGGGCTGCGGTGGTGGCAGCTCGACCTGACCTATGTGCTGATCCGGCTTCTCCAGGCGTTCCGGCTCGCCTGGGACGTGCGTCTGCCCAGTCAGGAGGCCATCGCGATCCGAAGCTGCTGAGCGGGGCCGGTCCGGCGGGGTTCGGTTTGAGCACCCGCGGGCCATCGGCTACATTCGCCCCTTGCGATGGGCAAAGCGGCTTCACAATCCCGCTCTGGATCGGACGAGGGCCTCACGCCGGCCATGCGGCAGTACCGCGAGCAGAAGGCGGCCGCCCCCGACGCCCTGCTGCTGTTCCGCATGGGCGATTTCTACGAGACGTTCTACGAAGACGCCCAGACGGCCGCCCGCGTCCTGGGCATCACCCTGACTACCCGCGGGAAAGACCGCGGCGGCCAGCCCATTCCGCTGGCCGGCATCCCCTACCACGCCTTGGAGTCCTACCTCTCCAAGCTGGTTCGCGCCGGATACAAGGTTGCTATCAGCGAGCAGCTCGAGGACGCCCGGGCCGCCAAAGGCGTCGTCAAGCGCGACATCGTCCGCATCGTTACGGCGGGGACGCTGACCGATGACGCCCTGCTCGAAGAGAAGGCCGACAACTACCTGGCCTGCGTGTGCGAGCAGCGCGGGGAGACCGGCCTGGCGTTCGTCGAGCTCTCGACCGGGGCCTTCTGGACGCAAGCGACGAGCGGTCAGGAAGTCCTCGACGAGCTCGTGCGGCTGCGTCCGGCGGAGCTGCTGTTGGCGGAGCGGCCGGTCGATGCGCACGATCGGCTCAGCCGGATGCTCGCCGAGCTCTCGGGCCCGGGTCAGGCCGTTCCGGGGCTCACCATCACGCGGCGGGCCGCCCACCTGTTCGATCCGTACCAGGCCGAGAGCACTCTCAAGAAGCATTTTGGTGTATTGACGCTCGATGGCTTCGGCTTCGACCGCGTGGATGCTTCCCTCTGCGCGGCGGCCGTGATCCTCGACTACCTCGCCGAGACGCAGCGCGGCTCACTGGCCCATATCGTCAAGGTGTCGCGGCGGCGCCCGTCGGACTTCGTCTTCATCGATCAATCCACGTGGCGAAGCCTGGAGATCGAGCGGACGCTGCGCGGCGCCTCGACGACCGGCTCGCTGCTGGCCGCGGTGGATCGCACGAGCTGCGCCATGGGCGCCCGCTGCCTGCGCCGATGGCTGGCGGCGCCTCTGCGCGACGTCGGGCAGATCGAGCAGCGCCAGGCGGCGGTGGCCGCCCTGCTGTCGGATCTGCGGCGGCTCGCCGAGCTGCGGGAGCGGCTGCGGACGCTCGCGGATATCGAGCGGATCACGGCGCGGCTCGGCGTGGGGCGGGCTTCGCCGCGCGACCTGGTCGCGCTGGGGACGACGCTCCGGCGCGTCGAGGAAATCGCCGGACTGCTGGAATTACCGATGGCCGATTGCCGATTGCCGATTGAGGGGCTGCCGGATGCGGAAGCCGGGAGAGAGAGTCAGCGGGCCGGCTTCCTGGCCGATCGAGCGTCGCGGCTCACCGGACTCCACGATCTGGGCGGGTATCTCACGGCATCGCTGCTTCCCGACGCCCCGTTGACCACCACCGAGGGCGGAATGATCGCCGCGGGCGTCGATGCCGAGCTCGACCGCCTTCGCGGCATCGGGGCCGACGGACGGCAGTGGCTGGCCGACTTCCAGGCCCGCGAGATCCAGCGCACCGGCATCCCCTCGCTCAAAGTCGGCTACAACTCGGTCTTCGGATACTACATCGAGATCACCCACACCCACGGAGAGCGTGTGCCGCCCGAGTATGTGCGCAAGCAGACCGTCAAGAACGCCGAGCGCTACATCACCGACGAGCTGAAACGCTACGAGACCGAGGTGCTCACCGCCCGCGACCGCGCGAACCAGCGCGAGCTGGACCTCTTCGAAGAGATCCGGCGGCGGACGGCGGCCCGCATTCCCGCCCTTCAGGAGCTGGCCCTGGCCGTGGCCGAACTGGACGTCGTGTGCAGCTTCGCGACGCTGGCCGACCAGCGGCGGTATGTGCGGCCCGAGTTCGTGGAGGAGGCCGTTCTCGATATTGAGGACGGCCGGCACCCCGTGCTCGAACAGACACTGGGCGAACGGTTCGTCCCCAACGACACGCACCTGGGTACATTGCGGATTGCGGATTGCGAATTGCGGCATGACGATGCGGCCGCAGGCCCCTCGAAACCCGACAAAGCCAATCCGAAATCCGCAACCCGAAATCCGCAATGCCCCACGCTCATGGTCATCACCGGCCCGAACATGGCCGGCAAGAGCACGTACATCCGGCAGGTCGCCCTGCTGGCGCTGCTGGCCCAGACGGGCTCGTATGTGCCCGCCAGACGCATGCGGCTCGGCGCGGTTGACCGGTTGTTCGCCCGGATCGGCGCCTCGGATGAGATCACGCGGGGCCAGTCGACCTTCATGGTCGAGATGACCGAGGCGGCCAACATCCTCAACAACGCCACCCGCCGGAGCCTGGTGATCCTCGACGAGCTCGGCCGGGGGACCAGCACCTTCGACGGGCTGTCGCTCGCCTGGGCCATCGCCGAGCAGCTCGTGACGAAGATCGGCTGCCGGTCGCTGTTTGCGACGCACTATCACGAGCTGACCCAGCTTCAGGAGTACCTGGCGGGCGCGGTCAACTACAACGTGGCCGTCCGTGAGTGGCAGGACGAGATCGTCTTCCTGTATCGCATCGCGGCGGGCGGGACGGACAAGAGCTACGGGGTGCACGTGGCCAAGCTGGCGGGCGTGCCGCCGGCGGTGATCGCGCGGAGCCGCGAGCTGCTGGCCGAACTGGAGGCCAACTTTACCTCCCCGCGCCTCTCCCCGCGGCGGGCGGCCCGACGGACGAAAGCAGACAATCAGCCGCTGCTCTTTGCCGATCCGGCCGAAGAGGTCATCCGGGAACTCCGCGGGTTTGATCTGAACGCGACAACGCCGCTTGAGGCACTCAAACGCCTGCAGGAATGGCAGCGCCGCCTGGAAAAATAAGACGATTGCGGAAAAGCGGAGTCAGATATCCGGTTTTCGGCGGGGACGGGTCTCGATTGTCGGCAATCGGCGAAGATTCTTAGATTTGATCCACTTTTCCTCTTGGCCGGTCCGAGAACATGTGGTGAGGAATCATTGGAGTAGGTTCGATCTGCTCCGATCCCGACACGCCTGCCTCGGAGCATGGGGCGTAGTCCATCCGTTTGCGCAGGCAACTGAGCGACATCCGGGAGGCGCACATGCGTCCATTCCACCTCTGCGCCCTGGCCGTGCTCCCGCTGGCCTTCTCTGCTGAAGCGCAAGAGCCATCCTCTCCGGCGGTCAGCATCTTCAGCCACGATGAGAAAGACCCTGCATTTACCAGTAAGCGGCGGCACACGATGAGCGAGAGCGAATTCGCCGCCTGGCTGGAATGGCTGCCCAAACGCTTCGCCTCCCCGGCCGACCGTCTGGTCCGTGTGGCCGACCAGACGGTCGGAGCGGCGTATCAAGACAACTCTCGGATGTTCTCGCGAACCGAATACGACTGCGTGACGTTCGTTGAACAGGCGCTGGCGACTGCGCTCGCGCCGACCTGGGACGACTATTACCGGCTCGTCGCCCGGCTGCGATACGCCGGGGGCAATATCCCGTTCGCCAGGAGTCAATTCGAGATCGTGGAGGGCAAGATCCGACCGGCGGCGGGCATCGACGAGATCCAGTCCATCCGTAACCGCAACACCTTCATCATTGCCGAGTGGAACCGCAACAACGTCTGGTGTCTGGAGGACATCACGAAGAACCTCGGCAAGAGCGCGATCAAACCGTGGATCCCCCTGCACCACATCGTGCGGGCCCAGGCGTTCTATGCCAAACAGGGCCTTGCGCTGGATCTGCCGGATCAGAAGGTGATCGATGCGTTCATCCCGCGCGAGGCCATCCCTGAGATTCTCCGCGAGCTGCGCAGCGGTGACCTCGTCGAAATCATCGTCGGCTCGCTGGAAAACCGGTACTGCGACCACATGGGCATTCTCATCATTGACCCGCGATGGAACGACCCGACGGGCGACACGCTGTACATGATCCATGCTGTCCCACCGAAGGTGCGGCGCGAGGTGCTCACGCGATTCCTGAGAAAGTTCCCGGACGTGCAGGGCCTCAAGTTCCTGCGGCTCCGCGAGAATGCACAGGAAGCGGCCGGCCGGGAGAGTCAGATGATGGATGCGCGCATGAGGGTACCCGTTCCGCAGAACTGACGCGGCCGGCGCGGCGCAGGCCGCCGCGTCTGCGCAAACAGCCAGGTTGTGCCAGAGTCTGGAGTCTCCCATGCCTCGAAGACTGCTTTGGATCCTGACCTCGGTTTTCGTGGGTGCTGCACATGCCCAGGACTCCGCGGCGCCGCCGCCCGGCGAGCTCGCGGCAGCGACGGCCGCCCAGTTGGATTCGTATCTGCCGCGTCTGTTCGACAACGAGCCCGACCCCGCCAAGCGTCTGGCGGCCATCGCCGCCGCGACCATGGGACAACGTTATGCCGAAAGTCCGCTGGGCGAAGGTACTTACGACTCCCGCGATCCGAAACCGCTCTATGCGCTGGACCGCAGCGACTCCCGCTCGTTCGTGGAGCAGGCACTGGCGATGGCCGTCAGCCGCGACTTCGGGGCCTTCTTTCTGATCCTTCAGCGCTTGCGTTACATCGACGGCCAGGTCTCGACGACGCAGCGCCATCACAACCTGCTGGCCGACTGGGCGCCCCGGAACGCCTGGCTGCTCTCGAATGTCACCCGGGAGTGCTCCGAAGGCATGGCCTGGGTGCCCTCGCACCAGGTCGTGCGCCGGGCGCGGTTCCTTCAGGACCGCTTCAACATCACGACCGACATCCCCGACGAGAAGTTCATCGGCGACTTCATCCCGCGATGCTTCGCCGTTCAGGCGCTGGACGACCTTCGCGGGGGCGACGTGGTCCTGCTGATCACCGGCGATGACCGCCAGCAGTTCTGCACCGAACTGGGCATCCTGCTCAAGGACCCGACCGCCGCCAACCGTTCGACATCGTTCACTCGCAGCCGCCGGCCGTCGTCAAGGAGCCCTTCCGCGGGATGCTCTACCACCGCAAGGAGATCCTGGGTTTCCAGGTCCTGCGCCTCCGGCCGGACGCCGTCGACCTGGCGCGTGCCGAAGTCACCCGGCTGGCAGGCCAGATCGCCGTCCCGAGTACCGACTGAGCGTGACCGTTTTTCGAGCCGAGAGGCTATGATGAGAACGACAGCGCGAGATCGCCACTGGCTTCAACGGGTCTGGTTGACGATGCTGGTGTTCAACCTGGTCACGCCGTCAGCCTGGGCGGGGAGGAGGTACCGGCCAACCATCACGGTCGAGCCGGATGTGATCTGTGTGGGGTGTACCGCTATTGTGACCGTTCAGGGAG
The DNA here is from genome assembly GCA_964591605.1 of uncultured Planctomycetales bacterium. Classification (GTDB taxonomy): domain Bacteria; phylum Planctomycetota; class Phycisphaerae; order UBA1845; family PWPN01; genus CAYLLT01. Next base: position 26,275 of record CAZQEN010000016.1, on the reverse strand, counting down.
TTACCGGCGATACTTGGTGTGGGCATCTGGATCTCCCCAGCAACCTCTCCTGCTTTGCGGATGGCGCGGCCTGTGATCAGGCGGTCTGCAAGACGAGTCAGGTCTGCCCGGTGATCCAGCAATGCGTCGAGCCGCCGCCGCCTTGGCCGGGGGAGCCGGGGAACTGCACGGGCTGCCCGCCCGCCGGCTGCGGGCCGTCATGCCAGCAGGTCGGCGGCCTGGGAACGACCCAGTTCACGATCCTGGGCACGGGCGCGGGGCGAGGAACGATCAGCGGATACGGCACGCGGTACGTCCATTCCAATGGCAGTCCTCTGTCCGGCGATGAATCCTGTGCCGCTCAGGGCGGTATCGACTGGTGGGAGGAATGTGCCGATATCACCGTTGTCGGGGTTGCCTCGGTCAAGTGGCTGGATCCGGTGACACCGACGTGGAATGCCATCACCGGAACGCTAAATATCTTCAAGGACACCCCCGTGACGTTCAGGGCCTTTCCGAGTCCGGAGGACGCTCAGTTCCCGGGCGGCAAACCCGAGTGGGGAGGCTCCTCGGGCGCCAGCGGCAGCGGCGAAACCACCACGGTTACATTTGGAGACAAATCACAGACCTGTCAGGACTACAAGACCGTGACGGTCTCTTGCAGCAGCGTCCCCCCAAATCCACCGCTCACGCTGAACACCATCGTCTACGAGCTGAACAAGAACTTCATCCCGGGAGATAACTTTGCCGGACGCAGCTACGACTCCTACGGCCTGGCCGAAGACGTGACTTTGGGTGTTACCGCTGATCCTTGCGGCGGTGATCCGGGCACCTGGGTCTCCCTCGGCTATCCCCCTGCAGTCCCTTTAGCCGGCTTTGCCCTTGTTTGTGCGCACGTTCCCTGCTCACACGTGTTGAAGTACAAGATCACCAGTGGTCCATCCAAGGACAGGGGACCGGCGTTTAGCATTGGCGTCGTCGCTCCGACCGCGAACTGTGTCCAATTCAATAACTGCGGGTGCGCCGCGCCCGGTTGCCAACTGCACATCATCAATGACGCAAGCGCCGGCTTCTACATGGAGATCTACTTCCACCCCACGAATGTGTCCTTCCACAACTTGTGGTTCGTCGAAGGATCTTGCCCCGCTACTGTAACGGGTTACTGGGAAGGCAGGGGAAGCAATCATCTCCTAGGATCCGCGATTAGCGTGGGTTTCGGCAACATCACGACCGGATGCCCTGTTGCGTTTGACACAGTGGCACACAAAAGCAATCCTCCACCCTACAGCGGGTTGACTTGGAGTGGTGGCACATGGGATTGGCCAATCCCTTGGTACTACGGATTCTCTGGCTCAGTCACGGGCACTCAATTTACTACGGCAAACCATCATGAAGAGATAGATTCGAACGGAACTATTACAATCTCCAAGAAGGGCATAACTGTAATACGTGCTGTGTCTGATCCCAATTGCCTTGGGCTACCGGCGTATCCATGGTAGGTGCATAGAGGACCACTCCGATGAGGACGTTCAAGGGTTCGTTCTGGAAGAGTCGTAATGTTTGCATCGCCTTTCTGGTGGTCTTGACAAACTGGAGTGCCGTCGCCGGCCAAGCCCCAGCCGATGCGGAGGCGAAGGAGTCGGCTCGAGTCGCTCGAGCGCGCGAGCATCGCGACGCCAATGGGTTGGCGGCGCTGGCCGATGAATACCAGACCCGTTGGAAACGCGGCGAACGGGGAGCACATCTCTTCAAGGCGCTACATCAAATCGTCGGCGCGGTGAATAGTTGGGAATGGGACAATCTGGACAAGCAAGTGGCTCTTCCTATCAAAATCGCATTGTTCGTACTGGAACAGGGTGGTCCTGACGCTCCGCTCGACGTACAGGTCGCAATGGCTTGTTGCTTATCCCTCTCACCAGATCAGGGTACCACGAGCTTTACCGCCGCCGAGCGGAAACGCCGGGCCTTGCTCGCCAGTCAGGTTCTTCAGCGTGTTTTGGCCAAGGTGGATCCCACCGTTGACCTTTCCGCGCCCGTCTTTCTCAACGTCTCACCACCTGATGGAGTTCCACACGCCATCCCGGGGATGGACCCAATGGCTATCAAGGATCCGGCGCTCCGGGCGGAGTACGAGCGGCGGATTCGTGAGAATGCGCTCCTGGCTCAGAGAAAGTCGGAACAGTACGACGTTCTCCGGTTGAAGAAGCGCCTGCTGCTGCCCTTCGAGCGGTATCTGACCGCGGTCTACTCATCGGGTTCGGAAGCAGGCTCGGAGCTGGAAAAGATCCTCGCGGACGTGAAGGCAAGTTCCAAGGGCAACTCGCCCGACGTCGATGCGATAGTCGAGCGCGTGACTCATGCGGTTCAAACGTCACGGACTGCCACTCGCCCCGGCCAGTAGTGTCCAAGGGCGAAGAAACGGGTTGTCTGGTTTTGCCAGTACATCACCGAGGGATGTGGCAAAAGGGAGAAAGAGTCTGGAACCGATTGTGCTGAAAATCCGAATGCATTTTAGTCTTCCATTCATGCGTAGCTGCTTCGCCGTCTCGTTCTTCTTAGTTGGCCTCAGCTCATTCGCCTGGGCTCAAGCGTCGATGAACTTGAAAGACAGGATTGCGACTGCTCGCGAGCAGCGGAACGAAGCGGAGATCGAGCGGCTGGTGATCGAGTGCGAGACGCGCTTAACCCGTGGTGAGAGCAGGGCGGAGCTCCTCGACGCGTTGCGCCAGATCACGTCCGCGGTGCCCCTTTGGCATTGGCGCGATCTTCGCAAGCGAATAGAGCTTCCCCCACGGATTGCGCTGTTCGTACTCGAGAAATTCAGTGGAGAGTCATCATTGGAGGCCGAAGTTGGATATGTCGCCATCCTGTCGCAGTCGCCTCACCCGCGAGATCCGAACCTTGAAAAACTTCTAGCCGAGCGCAGACATCGGCTGAGCCTCATCGTTCCGGTATTGCATCGCCTGCTGGCGAAAATCGATCCAAGCATTGAACTTCTGGATGCGAACACTTTTGCGGCTGTGCCAAGCCCCGTCACCCGCCCGAGTGGCCGCTTCTCCGAGGCGGTTGTCGGCCTCGAGGACATTGAGGATCCGGCGCTGCGTGCAGAATTTGAACGCCGCTTTCGTGAGCGAGAACTTGAGACGCATCGGAAAAGCGAGCAAATGCAGTTTCAGGCGTGGAAGAGGAGGCTTTTTCGACAGATCGAGAGCTACATGGTTGCGGCCTACACGCTGGGTCCGCCCAATATGCAGGAGCTTCAGGACGTCCTCAACGCGATGCGCGGTGATGGAAAGAATGAGGAGCTCGAAGCCCTCCGTAAAAGAATTCTGAACCGCGTACAAGCTGCCGCCGCCACACAGCCGCGTTAAAAGATCCTTCGCCTCGGCCTGCATCGCGGGAACAAAGCCCATGACGACGTTCAAGGGTTCGTTCTGGAAGAGGCGTAATGTTTGCATCGCCTTTCTGCTGGTCCTGACAAGGTGGAGTGCCGCCGCCGATCAAGCCCCAGCCGATTTGGAGGCGCAGGAGGTGGCTCGGGTTAAGGAGGCTCGGGAGCGCCATGACGCGAACGGATTAGTCGCGCTGGCGGATGAATACGAAGCACGCTGGAAGCGCGGCGAACGGGGGGAGCACATCCTGAAAGCGCTGGACAAGCTGGCCATGACTTCGGCCACATGGGAGTGGGACGATTTCCGTAGGCAAATCGAGTTCCCCAGACAGATCGGGCTCTTTGTGCTGGAGAACGCGCCTTCTGACATCGCACTGGAGATACAAGTTGATATGGCCGTGTGCGTTGTCGACGCGCTGGATCAGCATGCGCCGAGTTTCACTGCCGCCGAGAGGAAACGGAGGGCCCTGCTCGCCAGTCGGGTTCTCCGGCGTGTTTTGGCGAAGGTGGACCCCACCGTTGACCTTTCCGCGCTCGTCCTTCTCAACGTCTCCCCGCCTGCCGGGGTCCCCCATGCGATTCCGGGGATGGACCCCAAGGCTATCAAGAACCCGGCACTCCGGGCGGAATACGAGCGGCGGATTCGTGAGAATGCGCTCCTGGCTCAGAGAAAGTCGGAACAGTACGACGTTCTCCGGTTGAAGAAGCGCCTGCTGCTGCCCTTCGAGCGATATCTGACTTCGGTCTACTCATCAGATCCGGAGGCAGGCCCGGAGCTGGAAAGGATTCTCGCGGACGTCAAGGTGAGCGCGAGGGGCAACGCATCTGATGTTGATGCCATGGCCGCGCGGGTGACGCAGGCAGTCCGATCGTCCTACACGTCCTCTCGCCCCGGCAATTAGAAGTAGATCTTCGTTGCAGCAGCAGCAGCTCGAGAATGCGCCAGAGGGCACCCCGGTCACGCGTGCCGGCTACGTGCCGGCCGATCGCGCCGGTTGCGTGGGCGGTTTTCCGGGCGGGGCGGTGGCGCGGCGCGGGGCCAGGAGTTTCTCCCTGGCGACCATGTTGGGCGTTCGGGCGGGCCGGCGGAGCCGCTCGACCGGGTCGGTCTCGAAGGCCTTGCTCTGGGCCTGCGCGATCGTTGTGGCCTCCCGGCGCACCTGCATGTCCAGAATCGTGTGCGGATCGCCTGGAGGCCGACTGGTCGCCCTCCCGAGCAGGGCCCAAAGTGATCCACGCTGCGGTTCACCCTGTCGCGAAGGGGAGCCGGATTACCGGGGCGCAGGCAGAGGCCCGGCGTCTCCCGCCGGCAGACCTGCTTCGTTCTGCCCGTCCGCTTTTATGTGGAACCGGGTGCGGGAGTCGAGGGCCTGGGGGGCGCGGGCAGTTCCTTGGATGCCATCAACGGCGTGCGCGCCGGCGGCCGGAGCCGGGCGGGCGCATACTTTTTGAGGGACTCCTCGTAGGCGTCCTGAATCGTCTTCGCCTCGAGCCAGACCTTCATCTGCTGGATGGTCTGACGATCGTCGGGCGGACGATCCCCTTTGCGCCGCTCGCGGACCTGCAGAAACGCATAACCCCCGCGGGCTTCGATCACCGGGCTGATGTCGCCGGGGTTGATCTCGAAGGCCACCTTGGCGAGCGGCTCTTCGATGCCCATCCGCGACTTCCACCCGATCTCGCCGTTGGCCGCCGCCAGGGAGGGGTTCCCGCACTCGTCCAGCGCGGTCTTCCAGTCGATCTGGCCGGTGACCAGGCGTTGCCGGATGTCCTCGATCTTCTTTCGCCGGGCCTCCCGCTCGCTGGCCGGGGTCGCCGCGGGAACGGAGAGAACCACCAGGCGGACGAACACCTCGCTGCCGTCGAAGGAATACGGATTCTCGTGGTACAACTGGTTGCGGAAGCTCTCGTTTTCCACCTTCTGATCGGCCTCGCGGCGGAGGGCGGCGTCCAGCAGGGCCAGGCGGGCGCGATCGCGCAGGATGTTGATCGGCAGACCCCGTTTCTCCATCTCCTTCTCATACTGCTCGCGCGTCTGGTTGCGTTTCAGGGAACGGTTGATCTGCTTCTCGACATCCTCGTCCGTGACCAGATGCGGGTGATCCTTGATGTACAGGAGCAGGAGATTGTCGCGGATCAACTGTTCGAGCAGATTGGCGTAGGCGGTCGGATGAAAGCCCGCGGCAGCCTTTTCAAAATCGCCCTGGGTGATGTTGCGCGCGTCGCCGAGCTTGACCAGCACGGTATCGAGGGGAATGTCTTCGATCGGCGTCGCTGCGGCAACGGGCTGCGTGGCTGGCGGCGGGGCCGGTTTCTCCTCCGTCGGGTCGGCCTTGGCCGGCGCGCTGGCCGTAGCCTCGGGCTTTGCCGGCTGGTCGGCAGAGGCATTGACAGCCTTGGCTGCAGTTGCCGCGGACGATACCGACTCGCTCTCCTGGCATGAAGCGGCGGCCACCAGCAGACCGGCCGCGAAAGCAACCAGATACGAAGGCAAACGCATAACGAGCTCCTATGAAACAACCTGTTTGTCGGCTTGAGCGGATCGCCCGATCCGGGGCTCAACGCCCGCCAGAAGCCGCCGGAGGTTCGCGCGATGGCGCAGGATCACCAGGACGGCCACGATGATACCGAATACATGGAACGGCCAGAGATGGTCCGCCCGGCCCCAGACATCCCGTTGGAGGTACGCAATCAGGGCAAACACGACCGGAAACGCCCCCGCCGCCACCATCGACGCGACGGAGATATAGCGCGTCAGCAGCGTCAGCACGACCCACAGAACCAGCACCACCACCCCGGCGACCGTGAAAAACGGATACACCCCCAGGAGTGCCCCCACCGACGTGGCCACGCCCTTTCCACCGCGGAACCGCAGGTAGAGCGGGAACATGTGCCCCAGGACGCAGGCGACCGCCACGGCCACCCAGAGCAGATACGCTGAGGCCGGCATCGGATCGGCCCCGAACCGGGCGCCGATCACCGAGCCCGCCAGCGCGGTGGGCACCAGCCCCTTGAGCAGATCCAGGGCAAAGACCAGGAAGCCCCACGGCCGGCCGAGAACCCGTCCCACGTTGGTCGCCCCGATGTTTCCACTGCCGCGCGTGCGGATGTCCACGCCTTTGAGCTTTCCGACCAGGAGCCCGAAAGGCAGGGCCCCGCAGAGATAGCCCAGTGCCAGTAATCCAATGAACGTCGGCAGCATAGGTTCGGTGTTCTACTCCAGATCCCCACCCTGCACCCGCAAGCCGGGCCGGGCCGCCCGCCCGCGAAGCAACTCATCATACAGCGCCATCACCTGGTCGGCGTGGCGGGCCATGGTCAGGTCCGATACCGCCGCCAGGGCCCGGGCGGCCATCTGCCCACGCCGGACCGGATCGCACAAGCCCTCCATCGCGGCGGCGAGCCCCGCTACGTCGGCGGGGTCCTCGATCACATACCCGCTCTCGCCGTGGACGATTTTTTCGGACGCTCCGTTGTACCGCGTCGTGATGGCCGGCAAACCGGCCGCCATCCCTTCGAGCACCACGCGGCTGCACGGATCATAATACGTCGGATGGACCAGAAAGTCGGCCGCGTGGAAGAACGCCGCGATCCGCTGCGTCGGGCCCGCAAAAATGACCCGCCCTGCGATACCCAGTTGTTCGGCCAACCGCGTATGGGGGGTTAGGTCGTCCCGTCCCACGATGACCGCATACAAGCCATGACGAGGCTTTTTCTCGGAAGTTCCGCGCGGGTGTCGGTCCAGGTGGGCCAGGGCCTCGATCAGCCGGGGTACCCCCTTGAGCTTGAAATTGTGCGCCACGCACAGGGCCATGAGGTCATCAGGGCGGAGTCCCAGTTGCCGTCGGATGTTCTGCCGATGCTCGACGCGTTCAGCCAGCGACGAATGGTCTGGATCAACGCCGTTAAAGATGAGCCGGATAGCCTCGGGCGGGAAATCGTAGTGCCTGCGGAGCTGGCGGGCGACGTAGTCTGAGATCGCGATCACCCACGGCGTCGGCCGTCGCTGCAGCAGCCGCCGTTCCAGCCGCGCCATTGTGCGATACTTGAGGTTCAGTTTCTGGGTCAGACCCTTGAAGCCCCGCGATGCCGCCGCCGGACGCAGTGCCAGGTTTCTCTGCAGCGTCTCGGGAATTGTCCCCCCCCGCGGCTGGTACACGTCGGCCGCCAAGCAGGGCGTGATCGCGTGGACCACGTCAAAATGCCGCCCGCGCACATAACCGGCGGCGCGGCGCGAGAACTGGAGCGTCCGCAGGGGCCGCAGGGACCGGGTGACGCGGATCGGCACGACCTCGAGGCCGGGCATCGATTGCGCGTCGGAACTCGTCAGGATGGTCACGCGGCACCGGCGCTCGGCCAGATGCCGCGCAAAGAGCATGGTCGAGGTTTCCGCGCCGCCGCGCCACGGCTCGATGCGTTCCATCACGAGTGCGACATTGAGGTGAGTCATGAGACTGAAGCGGCGGGGCCGTCCGCCCGCGGCGCCATCGAAACCGGGCGGGTCTGGCGACGAGCAGCCCGCTCCTTCATGCGCTCCGCACGCCGGTTGATCAGGGCCGAGAGCCGCCGCAGTTCACGGCGCCGGGCCGCACCCGCGCGGGGATTTGGCGCCGCCAGGCATCGCAGATATCGACACAGAAACCGCAGCCGGGCACGCGGTCCCACCCAGTTCACGGGCGTCGAGCAGGCGAGGGCGGCCAGATCCTTCACCCTCCAGCGGCGAGCCCGCCAGCGGGGTCGAAACACGCGCTGCAGGTCGATCAGCACGTAGTCCGACCATTCCTCCCCCGATCGACCGCGCAGAAGGAAAACATGGGAGAGGTACAGATCACGGTGCGCGAAGCCCGCGGCATGAAACCGCGCGACGAATCGGGCGAGCGCTTCCACGGATTGACGACCGGCGGGCGGGCGGGATTCGGGCAGGCGGGCGGCGATGCGCTCGAGCGATTCGCCCGCCACCTCCTGGAGAATCACGTAGCTGGCGAGTTCGCGCCCAGCGATCATGCGCTCACCCAGCGCGACCGCCCGGGCTGCGGGAATGCCGCACCCGGCCAGCAGCCGGGAGCTGTGCCACTCCACATGCGCGGTGCTGTGGGCCGGCGAGCCCTCCCACCAGCGCTGCCACTGGCGGGCAATCGGAGGGGCGACAAAACGCTTGAGGTACAGCGTCTGCGTCCCCCGGTCGGGATGGCGGAGTTCCAGCCGCCAGCGCTGCCGCCAGGATTCCAGCCCCGCCTTGTCCAGACGCTGCCCCTGCTCCGTGGCGAGCGCGCCCTCGAGCGAATCGAGGCCGTGCACGGCCAGCAGGTCGCGGTAATCGGGATCGATCTCGACGAAATCGGCCATACGGATACGTCGATTCTACGGGAGACCCCGGCGGGAGCGAAGGGGGCGGAGTAATCGGGCATCCGGCGGCGCGCACGGAACCCTGGAGGGGCGGCGGGGCCGACCCGTCCCGCGGTGGGAGTCAGCGTCCCTCACGTCGCGCGCGGCCCGTTACTTTTTGGGGGTCGGGGGCTGGATCCGAATCGCCGGGCGGGTGTCCAGCCGAAGCACCGCGGGCCGGGTGGTGGCCGCACCCGGGGCCGGCTGCGAATCCAGGGCGGGGCGGGTCTCTGCCAGCGCGTTGATCCGCGTCACCACGTCCTCCGTGATGTCCGGAACGTCCACGTCCGGCGCGCGGTACAGCACGTCCAGCTCGGGGGTGCCTTCCCGGACGGCCCGCATGCCCAGGACGAGATCAATGTGCCTCTCGCGGCTCACCACCCGCAGGGCGTCCATCATAACGCTGCGGACATCCTCCTGCGACTTCTGTGCCTGCTGGCTGATCTGTTCGGCCCTGGCCGTGTCGCCCGCCTGGCGGGCTGCCTCAAACTCGCGGCGCAGCGGCATGAGACGCTGCTGAAGGTCCTGGGCCTTCTTGAAGCCCGCATAGGCGCGGCTGCCGTCGATTTTTGCGACGTTCAGTTTCGTGGGAGCAGCCACCGGCTGGCCCGCACCGGCTTTCTCGGCCGGCGCCTCGGCCGCCCGTGCCCCATACGTGACCCACAGCCCTGCCGGCAGGGCGATCGCCAGCACGACGTACGAAATCCTGCGGAGAATCATGGAGGTTTTCCCGGGGAGTGCAAATCGCAGCGATGGGCGTACACGTGACGACCACCCGCAGATCAGACTTTATGGGTTTTGCACCGCTTTATCAAGCCGCGGAATCGACGATCGCCGGCTGGTTGTTCCGATCGTTTGTGGGCGGGCCGAACAGCCGATACAATACATGGTTCGACGGTCGGAGATGGTATGCACTCACGATTCCTCGAGGTGCTGGCTCAGCGGGTTCTGGTGTTTGACGGGGCGATGGGCACCAGCGTTCATTCCTATAACCTGCCGCTGAGCGATTATCTGGGCCTTGAGAACTGCACCGAGATCCTCTGCCAGACCCGTCCGGAAATCATCTGCGAGATCCATCGCAGCTTCCTGCAGGTCGGCTGCGACGCCGTCGAGACGAACACCTTCGGCTCAAACAAGATCGTCATGGCCGAGTTCGGCCTCGTCGAGCGGGTGCGCGAGCTCAACCGGCGGGCCGCCCAGATCGCCCGGGAGGCCGTCGACGCCTTCAGCACGCCGGAGCGGCCGCGCTTCGTCGTCGGCTCGATGGGGCCGGGTACCAAGCTCGTTTCCCTGCGCCAGACGACGTTCGACATCCTCGAAGACAGCTACGCCGAGCAGGTGCGCGGGCTGCTTGAAGGCGGCGCCGACGTGCTGCTGGTCGAAACCTGCCAGGACATCCTGCAGTGCAAGGCGGCCATCGCCGGGGCCGAGCGGGCCTTCGCCGACATCGGCCGGCGCGTCCCGATCATGGTGCAGGTGACGATGGAGACCACCGGCACGATGCTGGTGGGCACCGACATCACGGCGGCCCTGGTCGCCCTCGATGCCTACCCGCAGATCGCGGTGATCGGGCTGAACTGTGCCACCGGCCCGCAGGAGATGAGCGAGCACATCCGCTACCTCTCTTCGCACTGCACGCGGCCGATCAGCGTGATCCCCAATGCCGGCCTCCCGCAGGTGGTTGAGGGCAGACCCCACTATCCGCTCACGCCCGACGAGCTGGCCCGCTGGCTGCGCGAGTTCGTCGAGCAGGACGGTGTGAGCATCGTCGGCGGCTGCTGCGGCACCACGCCGCAGCACATGGCCCGCGTCGTCGAAGCGGTCAGCGGCCTGGCGCCCCGGCCGCGTAACGCTCAGCTCGAACCGAGCGTCTCGAGCCTCTACCAGGCCACCACCGTCCGCCAGGACAACAGCTTCCTCATCGTCGGCGAGCGCACCAACGCGAATGGCTCGAAGAAGTTTCGAGAGCTTCTCGCAGCGGGCGACATCGACGGCATGGTCCACATGGCCAGGGACCAGGTCAAAAGCGGCAGTCACATGATCGATGTCTGCGCCGCCTACGTCGGGCGCGACGAGGCCGCCGACATGCGCAGGATCATCTCGCGCTTCGCCACCGAGGTCTCGGTGCCGCTGATGATCGACTCGACCGAGGCCCCGGTCATCGAGGAGTCGCTCAAACTCGCCGGCGGCAAGTGCATCGTCAACAGCGTCAACCTCGAGGACGGCGAGAAGCGCTGCGCCGAGGTGCTGCCGATGTGCCGCAAGTACGGGGCGGCGGTCATCGCCCTGACCATCGACGAAGAGGGCATGGCCAAGACAGCCGACCGCAAGCTTGAGATTGCCCGGCGCCTCTACAACCTGGCTACGGAAAAGCACGGCTTCCGCCCGTCCGACCTGCTCTTCGACCCGCTCACGTTCACCATCTGCACGGGCAACGAGGACGACCGCCGCCTGGGACTCGAAACGCTCGAAGGCATCCGCCGCATCAAGGCCGAGATGCCCGAGTGCCACATCCTGCTGGGCGTCTCGAACATCAGCTTCGGCGTCAAACCGCACGTGCGGCACGTGCTCAACAGCGTGTTCCTGCACTACGCCCGCGAGGCCGGGCTCGACGCGGCCATCGTGCACGCCTCCGGCATCCAGCCGCTCTACAGGATCGACGAGAAGCTCCGCGAGATTGCGCGCAAGCTCATCTTCGATGAGCGGAGCGACGGGTATGACCCGCTGGCCGATCTGCTCGCTCAGTTCCCCGATGATGCCCCCACCCGCGAGAAGGGCGTCAAACGCGATGCCCCCGTCGAGGAGCGCCTCAAACAGCGGATCATCGATGGCGACCGCACCGGCCTGGACGCCGATCTGGCCGAGGCGATGACCCGCTACAAACCCCTGGAGATCATCAACGAACTCCTTCTGCCGGGTATGAAGGTGGTCGGCGACCTGTTCGGAGCCGGGGAGATGCAGCTTCCCTTCGTACTGCAGTCGGCCGAGACGATGAAGGCGGCCGTGGCATTCCTCGAACCGCACATGGAGCGCGTCGAGGGCTCGGGCAAGGGCTCCATCGTCCTCGCGACCGTGAAGGGCGACGTGCACGACATCGGCAAGAACCTCGTCGACATTCTGCTGACCAATAACGGCTATACGGTCTACAACCTGGGCATCAAGCAGCCGATCAACACGATCATTGAGGCATGGCAGGCGAAGAAGGCGGACGCCATCGGCCTTTCGGGGCTGCTCGTCAAGAGCACGCTGGTCATGCGCGACGACCTGCTCGTGCTCAACGAGCGCGGCCTCACGCCACCGGTGATCCTGGGCGGGGCGGCCCTGACGCGCAAATACGTCGAGCAGGACCTGCGCCCGCTGTATCGCGGGCCGCTCATGTACGCCAAAGACGCCTTTGAGGGGCTGGACCTGGTGCGGAGGATCGTCGAGGGCGGAGAGAAAGTCGAAAGTCGAAAGTCGAAAGTCGAAACACCTTCAGAAGTGCGTTCCTCTTGTGGTGCAGGCGTCCCGCCTGTACGTGCAGCCCAGACGGCTGCATCACAATCAGACGTCTCACGTCTCACGTCTCACGTCTCAGTTCGCACGGAAAGAAGCCCCGATATCGCTGCGGACGTCCCCGTACCGACGCCGCCCTTCTGGGGCTCGCGCGTGGTCGAGAAGATCCCGCTTCGCGCGGCCCTGGGGTACCTCAACGAGGTGATGCTGTTCCAGGTGCAATGGCAGTTCAAGAAGAAGGGGCGGCCGCAGGAGGAGTTCGACCGCTACATCGACACCGAGGTGCGCCCGATTCTGCGTGACCTGGTCGGCAAGTGCGAGGCGGAGGGGATTCTGCAGCCCCGCGCGGTCTACGGCTACTGGCCGTGTCAGAGCGAGGGGAACGAGTTGATCATATACGACATTGCGGATTGCGAATTGCGAATTGCGGATTGGGGAGAGGGACGCGGTCTTCAAATCCGCAATCCGAAATCCGAAATCCGCAATTTGAGCCAGGCGGTCCGCTTCACCTTCCCGCGCCAGCCCAAGGCCCCCTACTGGTGCCTGGCCGATTTCTGGCGGCCGCGCGAATCGGGCCAGCTCGACGTTGTGGCCATGAGCCTGGTCACCGTCGGCCAGCAGGCCAGCGATATCGCCCGTCAGTGGTTCAAGGAGGACCGCTACCGCGATTATCTGTATCTGCACGGGCTGGGCGTCGAGACGGCCGAAGCCCTCGCCGAATACATGCACAAGCAGATCCGGATGGAGCTCGGCATCGCCGGCCATGATGCCCGGGACGTGCGGAAACTCTTCCAGCAGGGCTACCAGGGCAGCCGTTTCAGCTTCGGCTACCCCGCCTGCCCCAACCTCGAGGACCAGCAGAAGATCTGGCCGCTGCTGCGGCCGGATCGCATCGGCGTGACGCTCTCCGAAGAGTTCCAGCTCGAGCCCGAGCAATCCACGTCCGCCCTCATCGCTCACCATCCCCAGGCCCGCTACTTCAAGGCGTGACCCCTCTCGCCGCGCAGCACTCCGCGGATCACCGGGCGGCCTGCGTCGCCGGGGTCGCGGCCAGCGTCACGTTGAGCCTGGCCGCCAGGGCGTTGAGCCGTTCCCGCACGTTTTCGGGGTCGGTCCCGGTCTGCACGAGAAGGGCGTGCGCCGCCTGCACCTCCTTGCGGGCCTGGTCCAGATCGGGCTGTGCGACGTCCGACGGCGCCTTCTGACCGCGCCCGTAGAGCGCCTCCGCCAGGTGGTAGTGCACCGAGGCTATGCCCGGATCGATCTCGATCGAGCGGCCGAGCCGGCTGATGGCCTCATCGAAACGCCCCAGCAGCACCAGGTTCCATCCGATGGTGTCAAGCACACTGGACTTCTGCGGGGTCCCGTCGCGGATGACCGCGTTGGCACGCTGGGAATACGCCAGCGCCTCCTGAGGAGAGTTGAGCTGATCCATCAGCAGATACGCCAGGTTGTTGAGCGCCACCGGGTCATTCGGGCTCTTCTCGAGGACCTTGAGGTACAGCTCTTTCGACTCGTTCCACTGCCTGGCCTCATACAGCAGCGTAGCCATCGCCCGCGTCACGTCGATCTGCTCGATGGCCTTCTCGGGCGTCTCCGTGCCGGCGGCGGTCATGACGTCGCGCAACACCTCCGCAGCGGCAGCGAACTGTCCGCGGGCCCGGCGAACGCTGCTGAGCAGCAGACGGATATCGCGGTCCTTCCGGCCCTTCTCCCACATCGATTCGAGCTCGTGCTGGAGGGCCGCCTGATGGGCCGCAAACTGCGCATCCTTTGAGAGAAAGTCGGCCAGCAGCAGCACGTCCACCGGCGGCGTGCTCACCGCCTTGAGATAGAGTTCGATCGCCTTGTTCACGTCGCGCTTGCCGAGATAAGCGCTGGCCTGCCGGATGAGCACCGCGTCCTTGCGATGGGCCGCCGGCAGTTTCTGATCGACATAGGCGATCAGCTCGTCGAAGCGGTTGAGCTGCAGCAGCAGCGTCAGGAGGCTGTCGAGGGCCGGCGGCGAGTAATTGCTCAGTTCCACCGTGGCGATGGCATGCTGGAGAGCGGCGCCGTAATCCTTGCGCTCCATGGCCACGATCCGCCGCAGATTGGACCAGAACGGCGACCTGGGCGCCTGCTGCGACCGCGCGTTGATCAGGCTCTCTGCGCTGTCGTAGCGCTTGAGGCGCACGTACAGCCTGAAAAGCTGCTCGGCCGCGTCGCCGCTCTCGGGCATGTCCTGGGTCAGGCTCTGGAGCTCCGTCACTGCCGCGTCCGGCTGACGGCTCTGCTCGAGGGCCCGCGCCAGAAGCAGCCGCGGCTGCCCGTTCATGTAGCGCGGTTCGAGCTGCTTGGCCGCCCGCAGATCCTTGATCGCCGATTCCCACTCACTGCGCCGGAAATACGCGGCGCCGCGCTTGAGATACCCGAGGGGGTTCTGCGGCATCCGGGCGATGTACTCCGAAAGCTGCTTGACGGCCTGGGGTTCGTGCCCGGAGGCGATGTCCAGCTCCGCCTGCATCATGTTGCCGACGGCGTCCTCCGGGTACTGCTGGCGGTAGGCCTCGATTTCCCTGCGCGTCTCCTCGAAGGTTTCGGGGCTGGCGGTCTGCAGGAGGGTCTGCACGATGAGCTGGTGGGCGGCGCGCCGCTGATCCTTCCGGTTTGCCCGCTCCGCACTGGCCCGCGCCTCTCGATACCACCTCAAGGCATCCGCGGGGCGCCCCGTATCCAGGAAGTAGCTGGCCACCTCCGTCTGCACCCCCATGACGGGCGCGATGGGCACCGCGGCCAGATATGCCTCGTCGATCTCCTTGAGCGGAGGGGCATCCGGCAATCCGGCGGCGGCCAGGCTGCCCAAAAAGGAGGCATAAAGAATCTGCGCCGTGGCCTTCCGCTCCGGCTGCCCGGCGTCGATCCCGTCGACAACCTTCCGCAGCATGGCCCGGGCGGCCGGAATGTCCGCCGGAGTCTTCCCGGCCAGGAAGCGCGCGTACATCCCCGCCAGGTTCAGGTTCGACGGGGCCACCTCCATCGCCGCCTGGTAGACCTTGTCGGCCGCGTCGAAGTTCTGCTCCCGCGTGTACAGGTCCGCCAGCCGGATCAGGTTCTCCAGGTTAGACGGATTGCCCTTGCGGATGTCCTCGCGCCGGGCGATCCCCTTCTTGGGATCCCGCAGGTCCTCCTGGTTCTGCATCTGCTGCATCACGTACTGGTTGTTGGGGGCAACCCGCTGGGCAATGGCCAGCCATTTCTGCTTCTCCGCGTCCTGCTGCTGGCTGTCGGCGATGATCGCGAGCCCCACCGGGGCATAGACGTTGCGGGGATTGAGCTGGTAGGCCTTTTCAAACGCCGTGCGGGCGTTGTCCACCCGGTTCTGCGCGAGCAGGGCACGGCCAAGCTGGGCATACCCATCCGCGAAGTCGGGCACCTCGACGAGGGCGGCCCGGAACTCGCGCTCAGCCTCGGCGAAGTTGTTCGGCCGGTCGGTGCGGGCCAGCCAGATCATCCCGCGATACATATGCCCGCCGGATTTCTCCACCCCGACGGCCACCGCCTTGTCTGCGATTTCCTCCGCAAGCGGCCAGTCCTTGTGATCGATCGCCATCTGCAGCATCGACTCGAGCACCACCGGATCCTCGGGCCTGAGGCGGTATGCCTCCTTGAGCTGGGCCTCGGCATCCTTCTCCCGCGACGGCTCGCCGCGGTAGAGCTGGTACAGCGTATGCGCCACGACGAACGGGTCTTTGTCGCGGCGCACGATCTCTTCCTTGCGCTTGATCTTGTCCTCGGGAGCGATGGCCGGGTCGATGGTCACCAGCATCAGGTCGAGGTTGATCAGCTCGCGTCCCAGATCCCGAACCCGGGCGCTGGCGGGCTGGGTTGCAGCGATCTCCGTCATTTCCCTCTCGACGGACTGGCGGGTGGTCTCGATCGCCTGTTTGGCCTCCGGGAACCGCTCGGGCTTCAGGCTGAGAATCCCGACCAGTTGAATCAGGACCGGATAGTTCGCGGGCTCACGCTCGAGGATCTGCCGCAGCATGCCCGCGGCCTGCTCCAGCTTGCCCTCGTCCCGCGGCTCGGCCGACATCGCTTCCTGCCGCAGCAGCATCGCCTTGAGAAACGCATCCTGTGAACCGGTCGCCCCCTGGTTCAGGATGGCGGACATCTGCTCCACGCAGGGGTAGTTTTTCTGTTGGAGGCACGCCTGCATCTTGGCCCGCAGCGCTTCCCGGTTTCCGGGATCGAGCCCCAGCGCTTTGTCAGCGGCCACCAGCGCTTCCTGGGGCTTCTCAAGCTGGTTCTTCACGTTTGCCTGGAGCGTCAGTGAGACCGGGTCGTTACGATACTGTTCATTGGCAAGAACGATGTCTAAAGCGGCCTCGGCGGCGCCGGCGGCGCCGGTCCGGCTGTAGAGCATGGCCAGAAACCTCTGAATCTCCGGGGTGTCGCCGGAAGTGAGCTCCTCGGCCCGCTTGAGCGCCTTGACCGCGGCATGATACTCATCCCGGAGCAGCAGGAGCCGGCCCTGCATGAACTGGACCTCCGGATCATCCTCGCCGTTCTCGGCCAGGGTGTTCTTGTACAGTTGATCGAGGCGCTCGAGGATGGGCGCCCCTGCCTTCTTGCCCTCCTCCGGCGTGGCGGCGGTCTGGAGCACCTGCGTGTACTTGGCCATATTGGCCTTGAACGCCGTCTCCCGCGCATTGAGCATGTACTGCCGGCTGCGCCAGTGATCGGATCGTTCCCGCTTGACCGGCCGGTCCAGCCGCTGGTCGAGCACCTTGAGAGCGTCGTCGTAGCGGGCCTCCTCCAGATAGAGGCCGGCGAGCTGCAGGTATCCCAGGAAACGGTCGGGGTCGGCGCGAATCGCCGCCTCGTACTGCTCCCGCGCCTTCTGCCGGTATTCCTCGATCCGTTCCGGCGGCACCTGGTCCTTGCTCCGGAGCGCACTGATCTTTTTCCCGTGCCAGAAGACACCCAGGCCCACCACCGTGTCCTCGTTCTGAGGGGCCAGCCGGGCCGCTTCCTGGAGGTCCGCCAGGGCGAGCTGATCGGCATCGGGGAAGATCTTGGCCGCGGCGGGCGTGGCGTAGAACTGTCCGCGGTAGAGGTGCGCCTTGGCCTTGATCTCGGGGTCGGCCGGGGCGCTGGCCACCGCCGCGTCGAGCACCGCCAGGGCGTTCTTGATCGACTCAGCGTCGGGGCTCAACGCCTTCTCGTCCACGGCCTCGAACAGGTAGTAATTTGACAGGCTGCGGGCGTATTCCGGATTGGCCTTGTCGCCGTTGACCGCTTCGATCAGGCACTTCTTGCCCTCTTCCTGGTTGGTCTCCTTCACATCGCGCCGCGCGTCCAGAGCGCATCCCAGCGCGTGCAGGCCGAGATAGCTCTTCGTGCCATCCTTTTGGGCCGTGTCGACGAGCTTCCGCGCCTGGGTCTCCAGGCGGGCCCACCACTCGCCGTTTCTGGTGAGCCGGGCAAGCTCAAGACTGAACGTGACGATCTTCTCCTGGGCTTCCAACTGGCTCGGGTCGGCAATGACGACGGTGTTCCACAGCCCCATCGCCCGGTTGGGATCGCCGGCGGACAGGGCCAGATCGCCTGCCTTGATCAGATAGGTATTGGCCAGCGCATCATCCTTGGCCGCCTTGGCCCGGCCCGCGGCACGCTGATAGTACGTCGACGCCTGCGAGTACTCCGGCGGGTCCTTGGCGAGGGCCTTCTCGGCTTCGTCCACGAACATCTTGGGCGACTTCTGCGGGAGATTCATGACCAGGATGACGCCGGCCGCCGTGGTCAGCGCCATGCCGACGATCGTCAGGGTCACGACCAGATTCTTGTTGAGTCTCTTGGCCATCGAAAGGGGTTCCTGTCTGGCAGCAAAGAAAAGTAAACCGCTCCCCCAGCGTCAGGGGGCGACGGGGATCGGTCCGCCGTCCATCTCCCGTCCGTCTATGAGTGCGCGGCAGCGGCGACCGGCGGCGGGGCGGGCGGCGCGGACGCCGGCTGCGTCGCTGCCCGGGTCGCGGCCTCCCAGTCGGGCCAGTGCTCCTTGAGCAGCACCGGCACCACCACCTGCAGCAGCCGCTCCCCCGCCCGGATCGCGGCATCCCGCGGCGGAAGCTGCTCCTGCGTGCCGAATGTGACTTCCAGCTTACTGAAATACGCGTAGCGATCCAGCGGATTGCTCAGCACCGACTGAACGTCGCGCCGGTCCGCGGCAAACTGCCCGTTCACGTGAAACGTGTACATCACCACGCGATTCCCGCGCCCCAGCAGCGAGGATTCCTTGATGATCAGCACCTTCACCGGAATCGTGAAGTCCGCACCCAGCGCCGGAATCGGCACCTCCCGGAATATGGCCTCCTCCGGGGGATAGCCCCCGGCAGCGTAGCACACATCCGGCACGTGCGGCACCTGATCCGGCTTGCCCGTGTAGTACGTCACGAACAGGCTCGCCACCTGCTCCGGGCCGTTGCTGGAGTTGTCGCGCAGCATCCACGAGATGTACTGATCGGTCCCCAGCGTGTCGAGCATCTCCCCCTTGATCACCGAGGCATGCACCAGCTTGTACGGCGGAAACAGCTTGCTCTGATCCAGCTCGTCGAGCTTCTTGCGCAGGGGGATGGGCAGCTTGACCGGCCGGATGCCCGCGTAGGCGATCCAGGACCGATACGCGATCGTGAACAGCACCAGCAGAACCACGCAGGAGACGAAGCCGGGCTGTCGGAACGCCTGCCCGAGAAAACCGGGCGATCGGGCGGTGGATTGCGAATCGGACATGGGCACTCTCAAAGCTCTCGCCGGCAACGCGGGCGTAGACGGGAAAGACCCCTCTCAACCGGAAGGTACTATAGCCGCCGTGACGCATGCCTCCAAGCCCGGCGGGCGGGGGCGTCCCCGGCCTCGACGCAACGGAAACGACGATAACTGACGCCCTCTGAATACGTTACATCGGCCAGGGATGGAGTCGAGGTGAGGCGGCGGCGCGCAAAGACCCCCCTGGTCGCACCCCACCCGGCTATGTGTCCATACGCCAGGCCCGCGGAAAAAGTTCAGTGCCCCCCTGACCCGTCCGATAAAGGGCATAGTATGGACACCCGCTTGACCTCTCGATCGTCGCGAACCCCCGTCGCCATCCTCGGAGCGGGCGGCCACGGGCGCGTCGTTCTGGACATCCTGCTTCAGGGCCCGCAGTACGAGGTGGTCGGCTTCATCGATTCCAACCCGGCCCTCCAAGGACGCCGGGTGGACGGCGTGCCCATCCTGGGCGATCTCAGGATCATGCCCGATCTGATCTCCACGATCGCTGGGGCGGTCGTGGCCATCGGCGACAATGGCGTCCGCCGGTCGTTCGCCGATCGCGTGGAGCAGATGGGATTCGAGCTCATCAATGCCATCCACCCCTCCGCTCACCTGGCCCATAACGTCACGCTCGGACGGAACGTGGTCGTGGCGGCCGGCGCCCTGGTCTGCGCGCACTGCCAGATCGGCGACTCGGTTATCCTGAACACCGGCTGCATCGTGGATCACGAATGCATGATCGGAACCGCCGCCCATGTCTGCCCGGGCGCCCGGCTGGCCGGCCGGGTGACCGTCGAGTCGGGCGCGTTCATAGGGATCGGGTCCACCATCCTGCAGGGCCTGCGAATCGGCTGCGAGGCGATCGTCGGCGGGGGCGCCGTCGTGATCCGCGACGTCGAGCCGATGTCCACCGTGGTGGGCGTACCGGCCCGCACGCTCCGTGAAGCCCCGGAGCATGAGGCCCTCCTCGACCTCGTCACGCCGCGGCGGCGCGGCCCGGTCCGCGTAACCCTCTGAATGCCATCCGCAGCGACGGCACGGCCCCCGTCGAGGCATCTCCGAATCTCTTATCAATCAGACACTTCGAAAAAGAATATCTACGGCCCGATACTCCCGGCCGCACATCTCGGGCCCGCCGTGGGCCCGGCGCCATTCCGGCTGCCGGACAAAGATCTCCGCGAACGCCCGCATGGTTGGCCCGCAGTTCGCTGCCGACATATCTTAAGTTACCCGCGGAGGAGCATGGCGCAAGAAGGGGGATTGAAATACCGGCTCCGCGGCAGCAGCGCCGCCGGTATCCGCCATGTCGGGGGAAGAGACATGGACTCTGCGGAACCGGCGCAGTTGAATCCGGTCTCAAATCTCTGCGAGCTCTGGGTCTCTGCGTGAGCCTCTCTCGTCGGCTGGCTGGCAACGCCCGCGCCGCGGATGAAGCATGAACCTGACGGGGCGCTTTCGCGTGGACCCCTCGCTCGCGCTTCGGGCTCTGCTGGGTGTGCCTTCAACGATTGAGGGACAGACGGTCGGCAGGTTCCACGGTGCTATCGCGGGGTCCGGCGCAGCCGGTCCCATTTCACGCACATCCGAAGGACCGCCTCGTCGAGATCCATCGCCGCGAGATCTTCGCGGGTGAACCATCCGAGGGCATGTGATTCGTCGCTGACCACGAAGTCGTCGCAGCCGCAGACCTGCAGCAGGAAGCGGATGTCGAAGTGCAGGTGTGCGGCGTGGGCGGCGGTCCGGGGGATGGGATGGACGTCGAGGTCGAAGATCTCTTCGCTGAGCGGCCGGATGTCGTGAATGCCTGATTCTTCACGGGCCTCGCGGAGGGCCACTTCGAGCAGGTTGGGGTCGCCGTCGGCGTGACCGCCGAGCTGAAGCCATCGATCGAGCTTGCGATGATGCGTGAGAAGGACGCGCTGCCCGGTCGAATCGAGCAGCCAGGCCGAGCCGGTCAGGTGCCCGTGGGCCAGCGAGCGCTGGAAGCATTCGGGATGCTCGCGCACGAACGCCTCGATCCGCCGCCGCTGGGCGTCGTCGCGCTCATCCATCGGGACGTAGCGTTCCAGCAGTGCCAGCAGGTGATTTCGATGCATCCGGGCCCTTTGCGGATTCGTTCAACGATCACGTCTCTCCAAGAGATTAGGTCAAAGGCGTTCACATTGCGAGTCATGAGATGACTCGTGGAACGCCGTGCTTGACTTCTCACGTGATACTTCACATAATGTGAAGGTGTGAACGTGATCAGCCGAAAGAAACTCAAGGACTTCTATTCGGCCAGACCGGAGCGCCGTCAACACGCGGCCGCTTTTGAAGCATGGTTCAAGCTGGCTCGTCTGGCGCGCTGGCAGAACTTTCAGGATACGAAGGCGACCTTCGGCCAGACGGACGTGGCCACCGGCGACACCGGGCGAACGGCGACGATCTTCGACATCGGGGGGAACAAGTACCGGATCGTCGCTCACGTCGACTACAGAAGGCAGACCGTGAAGATCGAGGCGGTCATGGACCACGAGGAGTATGACAGGAAGCGGTGGAAGCGGCTGTTTTAGAGAGAGCTCACATGCCTGGCACAATGTCACGACAGCGTCGGTCGAGGCGCGACACCTACATGGAGTGGGTACGGCGCTTCCCCCTCAAGACGATCAAGAACGACGCCGAGCACGAGGCGGCCACCGCCGTCATTTCGGAACTGATGGGCCGCGATCTGGACCGCGGTGCGGGGGACTACCTGGACGCCCTCATCGTCCTTGTCACGCGGTACGAGGAGGAGCATCATGCCATCGACGAAGGCCTGACGCCGCAGGAGGCACTCCGCGCGCTGATGGAGGCCAATCAACTCAGCCAGGCTGAGATTGGGCGCATCATCAACAGCGAATCAGCGGTCTCCATGTTCCTCAAGGGCCACCGCGCGCTCTCGAAATCGCAGATCAAGAAGCTGGCCGCCCGCTTCAAGCTCGACGCATCGGTGTTCATCGAATGATCGACGGCCTTCACGGACGCCAGTTCCAGACGGCGTCGCGGCCGCTGAGCTCGGGGAGGTAGGCGCCGTCGATCTTGTCGGGGCGGACGTACTTGGCGAGGAACTCGACGCGGCCCTTGCGCTCGACCCGCCAGACGGCGCCTTCGACCGGGTCGAGGGCGCCGTGGAAGCCGTGCTCGCCCAGCAATGAGAGGGCCGTGGCGATCGAGCAGGAGCCGCCGTCGTGGATCACGGTCGGCGTGGGCAGCCGGCCGTCGATCCGGGAGACGACTTCGTCCCAGGTGGCCCGCTCGAAACCGTTGGTCAGGACGTCGAACGCGACGAAGGGGTCGTGCCGCAGCACGTAGCGCGTGCTGTGCGCCTGGGCGAGCCATTCGCCGGCGACGCGCTCGCCGGGACGGAGAAAGTTGAACCGTTCGAGCCGCTCGAAAACCCAGGCGGCGAACAGGCGGTGCTGCTCGTAGTGGGAGCTGACGGCCGGATAGCCGGCGCGGATCAGCGGGATGAGCTGCCCGTCCACGTTGGCGACGGCGACGTTGGAACCGTCGAGCTTCTCCTGCACGATGATGCGGTCGAGACGGTCGCGCGGCCGGTCCAGGCAGATGCGGGCCTGACCCGGGTTGAGCCCGACATCATCGCGGCCCTGCCGGCTGCCGGGCAGGTGGGGGATCGTGCCGTAGCTTTTCTGTCCCAGGGGTTTATCCGGTCTCATTCAACCTCTCTATCGGCAGAACGACTCCGGATCCGGAATCGTGGAGGCTTACTCCGGCCAGCGCGAGCGATCGGCCCACGCCGGTTACGGCAGGCAGCCGGGATTTGCCAGGAGGCCGGGGCCGGTGAGGCAGGGGAGGAACCGGGTGAAGTCGGCGGCGTCGACGTCGTTGTCGTGGTCGAGGTCCGCCGGGCCGCAGCCGGGGGAGTAGGTGACCGCGTCGCCCGAGAAACAGCGCTGCAGGAACGCGAAATCGCCCAGGTCCACGTCGCCGTCGCGGTTGTAGTCGGCCGCCACCAGAGGAGTGCAGCCGGAGGCGTCCACCGTCACACCGGGGATCGTGTCGGGGCACGCGTCGCAGGCATCGCCGTAGCTGTCGTCATCGCGGTCGGTCTGCGCAGCATTGGGCACAAGCGGGCAGTTGTCCGCGGGGTCGAGGACGCTGTCGTCGTCATCGTCGGCATCACAGGCGTCACCCTCTGAATCGCCGTCGGTGTTGAGCTGGTCGGGGTTGCCGACGTTCGGGCAGTTGTCGCACGGATCGCCCACGCCGTCGTCGTCGGTATCGGTCTGCTCGGGATTGACGAGCAACGGGCACGTGTCGCAGTGGTCGATGATGCTGTCGCCGTCGGCGTCGTCCTCACACTGGTCGGGAATGCCGTCGCTATCGCAGTCCTGGCCGGCGTAAGGGGCGGAGCTGTTGCAGTCGACGCCCGTCAGGTTGTCCACGTAGGTGGTCGCGTTCACGCTGGTGAGAAATCCCGTCAGGCCGATGCTGCCCAGCGAATGAAGCTCGCAGCTCCGCAGCGGCACGTTGCTCAGCACGTTGGCGCCGTCGAGCATCACGTCCGCCTCCAGCGCATCCAGGTCGAGGATCAGTTCGAGGTGATACCACCGGCCCGGTTGGGGCTCGGGCAGGATGGCCGCGGACTGGTTTCCCCGGTAGACCAGCCGGGTGGGTGCGCCCCAGTACAGGAAGAACAGTGTGCCGCCCGGAACAAAATCCACGTTGGGGACCGCGGCGCGAAAGCCGAGGCGCATCAACGTACCGGGCGAGGGCGAGCCGGGTGGACGGTGATCGACGTAGGCGAGATCCATGCGGATGCGGCGCAGGCCGCCGGTCTGACCGGCGATGGTCAGCTTGTTATCGACAGAAACGCCGGCAGAGAACGGATCGAGCCGGATGGCCTTGCCCGGCTCGGCGACGAAAGCGCTCTGGACGATGGCCGTGGCCCGGCCGGGATTCTGTGTCCAGCCCCCCTGCCCGGCCAGGTTGCCGTCGTTGTATGTGTCAAAACGCTCGTCGAGCCAGGTGCCGGGCGGGGCGAGCGGCGTCATGCCCGGTTTCGCCTTCTCCGGCGTGCTGGCCGGCGGCGGGATCGTGCCGTTGAACAGGCCGGCGATCGTCGCCTCATCTCCGCAGTGCTCAGTGTAGGGTGAATAGTGGCCCGCCGGGTATGGGATCGAGGGATTGCTGTTGGCGGCGTCGACGCAGGTGCCGGTGCAGATGTTGCGACGGCCGGGCATGGCCAGGTAGACCCGCCGGTTGCACCAGACGTTCTGCCAGTCCCGCACCGCGTAGTAATAATGCTCCAGGAACGCCCGGCGGTCGGCCGGGGCCTTGTTGGCAAAACCGGTGATCTCGTCGTAGCCGGGCTTGGCGATCGGGGGGGTCGGCGTGCAGGCGTAGTTGTCGATTTCCAGAAGCAGTGGGAGGTCCGAAGGACTCTCGAGGATGCCCGCCAGATCGCCCGTGTCGGGCAGGGTGGGGTTGATTTCGAGCCCGAACGGAAACGCCTGGGTGTAGCGGACGCGGGAGGGAAAGCAGGCGTAGTCGAGGAGTTCCTGGCCGTCGTGGGCGCGGCCGGCAGTGTGCGAGGTGAAGATGACGGCGTGGCGGCGTGCGTGCTGGGCCGCATAGGTGCGGGCGTACTGAATCAGCTCATGGAGAGCGTTGTTGTTGCCGTCCTGGACCCCGGTCAGCAGGATGCCGCCGAACCAGATGGACTCGATCCCGGCGTCGATATACTCCCGGAGGAGATAGCGATAATAGAGTTTGGTTTCGGTCTGCGTGATGTCGGGCACGCTCGCGCCGGTACCCCAGTAGTTGACGTGGGGCCATTCGACGGTGAAGAAGTTGTTGTAGTGGAAGTAGTGCAGCCCGTCGTGATCGCTGGGCGAGGGCGTGCGGGTGGCGTTGATGCCCTGGGTTTCCATCTCGTCCCACAGCCAGGCGGGAATGAGCGTGTTATCGGCGTTCGAGCTGATGTGCTCAGCGATGAAACCCTCCAGCATGACGTCTTCGAGGCCGGGGGTCGCGTGCAGATCGGCGAAACGGGCCGCGCACTGGTCCCAGTAGCTGTGATCGGGGTAGGACCTGCCCCAGCTCAGCTCCGCGCCGTGAACGAACCTGGAGCCGGTATCGAGCAGGAACTGTTTGGTCCGCTGCCACTCGGTCAGGTTGAAGCTCCTGAAGGACGCCGTGTCGAAGTGCACGACGGCGCGGTTCAGGAAGGCTTCGATCCTGGCCTTCGTGAGCTCGGACTGGCCGTCAAAATCCCACGGTCCGGCGAAGACGGGCGTCCAGGAGCAGAGGGCGGCGGCACAGACAGCCGCCAGGCCGCGGGCAACTCGTTGCATCACTTC
Organism: uncultured Planctomycetales bacterium; assembly: GCA_964591605.1. Lineage (GTDB taxonomy): Bacteria > Planctomycetota > Phycisphaerae > UBA1845 > PWPN01 > CAYLLT01. Next base: position 892 of record CAZQEN010000016.1, on the reverse strand, counting down.
CACCTCCAACTCCGGACTGCACGGCGACACTCAAAGGTGTAGAGCCATCTTATCGGGAACAGCGCAAATGCGGAAGGGAGGGCCAGCGTCGCATTACGGAGGGGCTGCGGGTATCCTGAATGGATTGCGTGGTGCGGTCCCACGAGCAGGACCGGCCATCAGACTCGAACCCCACTCAAGCAGGAGCCCATGGATGCCGTCCAGGAATCAGATGACGCGGCGAGGTTTTCTGCGGACCACCGGCGCGGTGGCCGCAGCGTCGGTGCTCACCGCCCGGAATCACGCGCGGGCCGCGGGGGCGAACGAACGGCTCAACGTGGGCATCATCGGGTGCGGGGGCATCGTGATGCACGGGCATCTGCGGCACCTGCTCCGGCTGCGCGAAGAGAACCGGATCGAGATAGTGGCCGTCTGCGACGTGTACGACGCCGCGGCGCGCGGATGCGCCGAGAAGATCAAAGCGGCGGGCGGCGATCCCCGGATTCTGCACCATCACAAGGACGTGCTGGCCATCGAATCCGTGGATTACGTGCTGAACGGCACGCCTGAGCACCAGCATGCCCCGATCACGCTCGACGCGCTCGACGCGGGCAAGCATGTTTACTGTGAAAAACCGATGACGCACACGATCGAGGAGGGTCAGCGCGTCCTGCAGAAAGCCAAAAAAACGGGCCTCAAGCTGCAGGTCGGCGTGCAGGGCATGAGCGACGACAGCTACAGCAGCGCGTTCGAGGCCATCCAGGAGGGCAGGCTCGGGCCGGTGGTCGCGGCGCAGATCGAGTATGTGCGCAACTACAAGGGTGACGGGCCGTGGCGGGCGCACACCGACCAGTACAACAGCGAGCCCGCCGAGGGACCGTCGCTCGGGCCCACTGCGGAATCGCCGCCGAGG
>CAZQEN010000015.1:0-43890 GCA_964591605.1 uncultured Planctomycetales bacterium | reverse complement strand
AACATCGTCCGCATCGTCCCGGCCGTCCGCCTCACGTGCTGGCAAGCGCGGACGATGCGGACGCAACGGACGATGAAATGGGGCACTGTTCCAAGCGGGGTGAAGAAATGAGCACGGGAAGTGTGATGCGGAATCTCGACGTACCGGCGCGATACCGTGAGCTGTACCGGCGGGCTAAGGGCGGTCAATCTCGCGCAGCGGCGGTCCGGTGCCACTGCCTGATGTGCGTGGGCTGGCAGCCAAGCGAAGTGCGACGGTGCACGGCCACAGGATGCCCCCTCTATTCCTACCGGCTGGGCAGCGCGGCGGATGGAACCGACGCGGACGCCTCTGAAAGCGATTTGCAGCCCGCACAATCGACGCTCGGGCACGGGACGGCCTCTGAGGTGGGCGAAATCGAATAGGGGCGATTACGGGCTCTCTGGAGCCTCGGGAATGCCCGAGCTGTCGGGGTGATGGTCGGGAACGGCGGACACGCGCGGCATCCATAACGGCCGGTTTGTCCACCACCGGACGGTGATAGACAAGAATCTCAAAAAACGAGAGGCTGATGCTTGCTCTCTTGATAAGTGTGATGTATACTTATCACAGTGATAAAAGAGGGCAAGACAATGGCGACGGCAATCGGATACATCCGGGTGAGCACGGAAGGGCAGGCGGCGGACGGTGTGAGTCTGGACGCCCAGCGGGCACGGATTCAGGCATGGTGCGAGGCCAACGGGTACGAGCTGACCGGGGTTCACGTCGATGCCGGGGTGTCTGGCAAGCGGGCGGACAACCGCCCCGGCTTGCAGGATGCCCTTGGGGCTGCCTGCAAGGCTCGTGGGGCAGCTCTGGTGGTGTATTCGCTCTCCCGGCTGGCCCGGAGCACAAAAGACGCCATCGCGATTGCGGAGCGGCTGGACAAGGCCGGAGCGGATCTGGTGAGCCTGTCCGAGCGAATCGACACCACCACCGCGGCGGGCAAGATGCTATTCCGCATGCTGGCGGTGCTGGCCGAATTCGAGCGCGACCTTGTGGCGGAGCGGACCACAGCAGCGCTGGCCCACAAGGCAAGCAAGGGCGAGCGGGTGGGTGAAGTGCCCTACGGCTGGACGCTGGCCGATGACGGGGTGACACTGACGGAGAATCCGGCGGAACAGGCGACGCTGGCCGACATTCGCGAGCTGCGGGCGCGTGGCTGGACGTATCGAGCCATTGCAGCGGAGCTGACACGGCTGGGCGTGCTGACGAAGAAAGGGCACTCGAAGTGGACGCATCAGAGCGTGGCCAGCATTCTGGCAAGAGAGGCGGCGTAAAGCGGGCAGGGCGCATCAGGGATGAGCCAGCCATGCGGCGGCTTTTGGCCCGAATGCATGGAGCGTCCGAGACGAAGCGGCGGCGGTTGGCGGCACACCTGAGGGCCGGAGCAATGGGAACGAAACGCAAGACGGGAACGCAGATGGTGAGTCAGCAACTGAGAGAAGCCATCGACGGCAGCGGGCAATCCCGATACGCCATCTGCAAGGCGACGGGGATACCGCAATCGAACATGTCGCGTTTCATGTCTGGCCAGAGCGGCCTGAGCATGGAAAGCCTCGATACGCTGTGTGAGTTTCTAGGGCTGGAATTGAAGCCAACGGGGCGGACGCGGACAAAGGGCGGGTGACGCATGGCGAGAGTGTTCAGACACAACTACACGATGATCCGCAACGGGCAACGGCAACGGCGGACGTGCAAGAAGTGGTACATCGAATACACGGACGCATCGGGCAAGTTGCGGCGGGTACCCGGCTTCACCGACAGACGAGCGACCGAAGCCCGCGCCAACGAGCTGCAGCGGCGCGTTGACCGCGAGCGGGCGGGCATCATCGACCGGGAGAGTATCGACCTGTCGCGTGAGCTGTCGGCGGACATCGGCCGTCACGTTGACGCCTACGGCGTTCACCTGAAGGGCAAAGGCGTTTCGGAGTGGCACCATGCCGAGACGTTGCGGCGGCTGCGGGTGATGGTGAAGGGCTGCGGATTCGGTATGCTGGCCGATGTGAAGGCCGAACCGGTGCAGCGCTGGTTGGCTGCCCAGCCTGTGAAGGAAATGGGAGCCCGGACCCGTAACACGTACATCAGCAGCTTGCGGGCATTCGTCCGGTGGTGCATCGCCGATGGCCGGATGGCAGCCGATCCGCTGGTGACACTCGCTAAGGCGGACGAATCTTCGGACGTGCGGCACCAGCGGCGCAGCCTGACCGATGACGAGCTGGCACGGCTGTTGGAAGTGGCAGCGGCCCGCCCCCTGGCAGAGTACGGCCGTGAGACAATCAGCCGTGACGATGCCGGAGAGCGGCCGAACAAGCAGAGCCGTCGCACTTGGACAAAAGCGCCTCTGACCTACGCGGGGTTGACGGCAGCTCTGGAGCGGGCGAGGGAAGCGCTGGTGAACCGGCCGGACCTCATCCGCAAGCTGGAACGGGTGGGCCGTGAGCGGGCGCTCATTTACAAGACGCTGGTGCTGACCGGGCTGCGCCGGGGCGAGCTGGCCGGACTCCGCTGGGGTGACTTGGAGCTGGATGGCCCGCAGGGATGGCTGACGGTCCGGGCCAGCACGGCCAAAAACGGGAAATCCGAGACGCTGCCCGTCCGGGAGGATCTGGCCCGCGATCTGAGAGCGTGGCGCGACGAAATGGGCCGATCAGAGGCACTTGGCGCGGTGTTTCACGTCCCTGATGCACTTGTCCGAATCCTTGACGCCGATCTGAAGGCGGCGGGTATCCCGAAGGCCGATGAAGCGGGCCGGATCATCGACGTTCACGCGCTGCGGCACACCACGGCCACGTATCTCGCCAAGGCCGGAGTTGCCCCCCGAACCGCTCAGAGCATCATGCGGCATTCGGACATCCGGCTGACGCTGGGGACGTATACCGACCCGCGGCTGTTGGACACTGTGGCCGCGCTGGATGCTCTGCCCGCGTTCAAAAGCACCCCGGACCCTGAGCGGATGCGTGCGAATGGCACCGATGGGCCAGAACCCATTAGAGGAGCGCTTGGCGGAAAGCTTGGTGGAAAAGTGCGCCCGGGAGTGCAAAAACGAGCAACGGCATGCGCGGATGGCAGCTCGCACCCTGAAAGCAGCTCTCACGGTAAGCTGAACGAAGAACAAGAGTTAGCAACGGTGTGCACTGCCCTTCCAAAACGTTCCCCGCGGGGCTCGAACCCACAACCTTCAGCTCCGGAGGCTGACGCTCTATCCAATTGAGCTAGGGGAACAATTGTCCGGCGAATTGTAGCACGGGGTTGGTCCGTTCCGCAACCGGCGCCGTCGATGGCGGTTTTTGTGGGGTCCGTGACAGCTTGGGCGGGGTGGCATGGGCAGCATGCATTCGCAACTGCGAATGTCCCGGCGCGCCGGGACCCGTGGGGAGGCCCACACGGGCAGCTTCGGCTTCGCTCAGCGAAGCCGAAGCTGCCCATGCCACCCGCCTACCTTGACACGCACCCGTTTTCGTGGTCGTTTCGAGGACGGGTCGGGCAAAAGTTGCGGATTTACTGCGGATTGCCGGCTTTCATTGCGAGGAGGCGCCCGGCTTCGAGAATCGCCGCCGCCACGTCGGCGCGGTAGGCCACGAGCGCCTGGGGGTCGCGCGTGTAGCGGATCACCGTGTCGACCACGCGATCGGGGACGGTCAGCAGGGCCTCTGCGCGGGCGAGAAAGGCCTGCCGGGCCGGCGTGGATGCCTGGGCGCGGACGGTCTGCGCCCGATCGCGCAGCAGCCAGAGGTATTCATAATCCTCGAAGCCGTCCCGGATGTTCTCCAGCCGAATCGTCGAGATCGGCCCGTCGGGCCCCGCGCACATCAGGCTGCCGTCGCCGTTGGCGATGGTGCCCTTCTCGGGATGCTTGAAGCTGGCCGGGTTCCAGTCGGTGTATGGTCCCGGCCCCACCACCTTGCGATTCTCGTCCCAGGCATTGACCAGATAGTACAGGAATCCGCCCACGTCGTATTTGAAGCTCATCGCGCCGGTGAGCAGCCGCGGCTCGATCGCGTCGTACTCCACGAAGAAGTTCGCATAAGGCCGCACCGGGACAACGCATACGTACCACCACATGTCGCGGCCCTCGGCCCGCAGCGCCCGGGCGGCGGAACGGTCGTAACGATCCGTCGTGGGGACCCAGATGTCGACCACGTCGCGCAGTCCGCTGTCACGGCCGTAGGAGTCATCCACCGCCGTCGTCATGGTCCTCAGGCCGGCGAACCGGCGGCGCACGGCCGAGAAGGCCTCCCGCACGTCGGCGAACCGCTCCTTCCGGACTTCATCGAATCCGTAGACGTAGGCATGCTTGAGCAGACCGCTTTCAACTATCTGGGAGAAGTACCGCTCGATCTCCTGGCGGGCGCTGCGATCGTCGTGGGTCTGGAGGAACTCTGAACCCACGTTGAAGGCGTTCATGCCGCGGGCGACCCCATAGCGAACGACTTCCAGGTCCGGGCGTTCCCCGCGGTAGAGGTGGTCGATGTTGAGCCGATGCTCGAGCAGGAAGTCGTAGTAGCGGTAGCGCATCTCGCGCGTCCAGCGCGGGCCGTAGAATCGCCCCACGCCGTGTTCATGGTAGGTAAAGGCATTGCGCAGGTGCGTTCCGCGGGGAAGTGCGAAGTCCCAGACGGTGACCTGCAGGGGCAGGCTGACCGGCAGGCGTCCGGCGGCGGTGACGCGGATGGCGCCCGTATACAGCCCGGCCGGCGTGTCGGCTGTCGTGGCCACGTCGATCCAGAAGGCGACATTCTCGCCCGCGTGGATATCGCAGCGGCGCTGAAAACTCAGCAGCGGATCGGGATACCAGCCGCTATAAGCGACCTCGTAGGGCTGAGGCCCGGTCGCCTTCACGTGACCCACGAGGGACACGCGCACCGTTCCGCGGAAACCGCCGGCGCCGTTCTGGCCGCGCAGCGGCGAGACCTCCACCGAGACATCCGCCAGATCCTGCTCGAACGGCATCACCGCGACCTGAAGCCCTTCGTGCTCATTGCGGGCCAGGGCCAGATCGCAGCGGTCGGTAAAGCGGCCCGCGAACTGAAAGTCGCGGATCATCACTTTTCGCATCGTGCTTTCGATGCCGACGCCGAACGCCGCCTCCGGATACCACTTCAGGGTGCTGGCCAGGCAGGCGGCGTCATCCAGTTTCAGCGCCCAGGCCGTCACGGCGTCATGAAGGCCTACCCACGCTGCCGGGTCGCTTTTCGCGGCGTTTTTCACCATCTCGCGTGCCCGGCTGAGCACCGGTCTGGCCTCGTCGAGCAGATTCCGGGCGCGTTGACGGGCGGCCTGGGACATCCGTGCCCGGCCCTGCTCGATTTCGTCGATCATGCCGGAGAGCGAGTCGGTCTGTCGCTTGAGTTCGGGCGACACAAGCGGATAGACGCCGCGCCCGAGCAGGCGTTTCTGCGCGTCTTCGAAACTCACGCGGATGTGCCGGGCGCGATCGTCCGCAATCGTGAAGGGCACCGTGCCGTCCTTCTTGAGCTCGGGCTGCTGCTCGAAGACCGGTTCATCGCCTTCGGTGAGCCCGGTCAAGCGAATGCCCGCCGCGCCGGCCGGATCCACCATCAGACGATTGGCGCCGATCAGCAGCGGCTCGAGGTCGCGCAGCCGCTGGGCCGGGGCATTGGGCTCACGGAAGAGCACCTGCCCCAGTTGCTTGCGGCCGCCCTCGATCACGCGCTCCGGGCACCAGGCGGTTCGCACCGCGGGTCGAGCGGCGCCCTCCGGTGCGTCGGAGGTGTTGGCGGGCAGATTGCGGATGAAGTTGACGCGCCACGCGTCGCCGGGTTGGGGCGGGCGCGTTTTCATCGAAGCAAAGGTGAGTCCGACGACCGCCGACCATCCTTTGTCGTCGATCGATGCGAGGACCGATGGCTGGCCGTCCCACTGAGGGTTGCCGTCATACTGGTCGAATACGGCTCCGATGGAATTGACGATGCAATGGTAGTATCGCTCGCCGGTGTTGGCCGGATCGAGCATGATCTCGATGCTGTCGTCGCGCCAGACCTTTCCGTCGCGTTCGGTGATGGCCTGGCGGAGGGCGCCTCTGCCCCGGCCGTCGCAGCGGAACGCCACCCAGAGCTGCTTTGCGTCGTAAAAGAGGTGCACCCAGGTCCGCTCAGAGCCGCGGAGGCGTCCGTCCGCCTCCACCAGGCCGGTCAAACAGGCGGCGCGCGTCCACGGAGCGGCTGCGATCGCCGGTGGGGGGTGATCGAAGCCTTCGAGCCGCGGCACGGCAATCACAAACGCCGCCTGCTCTAATTCCCTCTTGTTTTGCGCCGATGCCGCAGGCGCGGCGGTCACCGCCACCGCGGTCATCGCCGCCGCCAACGCCCGCCAGTGCATCATCGTCTTCACTCTTTGAAACTCCCCCGGCGTCATTCGTGTCACTGCTGCCGGATTCAATCGCCGCCGGGCCGCGACGTGAGGGCCGCGACGTTGGCGCGATACTTCTGCTCATAGAGCGTCTGGATCTGCCGGCGAAGCGCGGCATCCTTCGACGCGACGACCAATCGCGTGACCTCGACCGTTCCCAAGTCGAGGGCGAGCCCTTTCTCGCCCACCTGCCACACGACGTCCCGCGTTCCTTCCGGGGTGATCTCAAACACGTCTTTGACCGTGAGCCAGCCCGGCACCCGCGCGGTCACCCGCGCCTTGTGCACCGGCCGAATCACCGTCCCGAGCCGGTCGGATGCGAAGTTGTCGTTGACGATGATCAGGGCCAGGGAGTCATCGCCGGCCAGCAGCGACCGCATCCAGAGTGTCCGCGGCCCCCGCAGGTCAAGAGCGGCGGGCGAGCTTCGGATGAGCAGCGGCTCGGCCGACCGGATCTCCGCCCCGAGCAGGCCGATCTCCTTCCACAACGCCCGCATCGCCGGATCGCTCCCGCCGCAGCCATAGTATTCGCCGAACGGCGTGTACCACCAGTAGGACAGGGCCTTTGCCCCGGCGGCCAGCGCGTAATACACCTCAACACGTTTCTCGACCGGCGTCGGTCCGCGCAGGGCAAGATCAGCCATGTCGAATCGGCAGGTGTGCAGGATCAGATGCATCGGCCTGGGCGCGCCCGCCGACTGGTAGATCGTCCCGACGCCGTAGACGTACGTCGGCTTCAGATACGCCCACAGGTTCATCGGGTCGTGCTTGAGGACGCTGTGCATTCCCTCCAGGTAATACGGGTCCGCGCAGGGCAGGTCGGCGAGCTGCGCGTACATGTACCAGTTCTCCGGCTTGAACGTGTTGTCCACGTTGAGCAGTACGGGCGTGTGCGGGTCCTCGCGGCGGAACATCTCCGCCCGCCGTACCAGCCACTGGCCCAGGCTGCCGAGCCGTTTGAAGGGATCGAGCATCCGGCTCGCAAAATCGCCTGCGTCGGGTTCATCGGTCAGGAACAGGAAGGGCGGATTGACCGCATCGTTTACCCAGTTGGTCATGATCCGGATACCGGTCTGCTTCGAATAGGCCTGCCCCTCGGGAGTGCGCAGGAAGGCCCGCACCTCGCCCGGAATGGAGTACATGAGCGTGTTGATGTTGTGCACGCGGAGGTCTTCCAGGAAGAACCTGCGGTTGTCGTCCTCAGTGGGGCCCACTTTGGAGTATCCCCACATGCCGTAGACGAGCCCCGGCTGCCAGGCTCCCAGGCCAACCCGCGCTGCTGAGCCGTCCTCATACTCTGCCTGGAAGTGATGCCACGTTCCCGGGCGCAGGGGGGCGGGCGGGCGGATGACGACCGGCACGGTGTCCACCGGCTCATCGGCCACCACCGTGGAGCGCTGCGTGACGTCCTGCCCGTCGAGCAGGATCCGCCGCGGTGCGATGCCCCGGCCGGCCGGATGGCGCAGATAGGCGTAGATCGCGTCGAACCCGGGCGTAAAATTGATGCTGAAGAACCGGGGTTGTCTGCGATTCACCGGGATCTCGATCCGCCCGTCCGCCCCGGCCAGGGCGGGCAAGGCCAGGGCGAGCGTCTGCACCTTCGGGTCGCGGCGCAGCCGCACGGTCACCTGCGCGTAGCCGCCCGGCGGGATGGTGGGCGGTTCCACCTTCCACCACACCGGTTCGCCCGCGTTGGTGAGCTTCTCGAGGTCGCCGGCCGGCAGCCGGGAGAAAGACAGGCTCGAGGGATACTTGTCGTCCGGAGCACCGGTGGGCTTGTGCTCGGGCGCGACCGCCTGGGTGAGGCTCACTCCTTCCAGCAGAACGTCCAGTCCGCTCAGCGCCGTCGAGTGGGTGTTGCGTAAGCTGGCGAAGAGGTATCCGCCCAGCGGCATGCCCTCGGATGCGTAGCGCATCCGCTCGCCGTTCTCGTCCTCCCAGGCCCATCCCTCCCGCCACATGGGCATGAACTCAGGAAACGGCGTGTCCGCCCGGTATTCACCGCCCACACCGGTCGGACCGTCCGCTGCGATTGCCGGCAGTGTCGCGATCGCCAGCGCGCACAGAATGGCACGACCCAGGCAGGATCCCGGCTGTGTTGTCATCGAATCATCCTCCAGGAGCCGGATTATCGCGCACGCAGCGGACAACGCAATCGTGCCCCTGCAAGGAGGGGTGTCTGGGGCCCATGACAGAATCGGCGGGGTGGCAGTATGCCTTCGCAGATGCGAAGGCATACTGCGCGTGGGGCAGCATACGGGCAGCGTCGGTTTTGCTGCGCGAAGCCGAAGCTGCCCATGCCACCCAACGCCAAGTGTCACGGACCCGGGTGTTCGATCCGCGAGTCAGGATGAACCCAGCACGGAGTGAGAATCTGGCCCCGCACGGGCGGGCGTGCGCATCCCCGTTCCCCAAGCAAGCCGGTTTCGCCCCCAATGAAGTGCTGTACCAAGGCCGGGCTCTACGGCCTGTCCAGGTTTTCCCGGGGACTGCGTGTGGGTTAAGCTGTCCCGCGCCGGGGGAGGAGGTCACCAACGATGCGAAACACCCGGGTCGCTGCTCTCACTATCAGTCTGCTCCTGGCCGCCGCACATCTGGCAACCGGCGGGCAGATGACTCCGATCTCACGGGAAGAGGCCAGGCAGTGGATCCGCTACACGGTGCCCTTGCCCAGGCAGATCGAACTCACGGGTCGAGTGATCGTGCCGGCACGCCAGATCCTCGTCCGCACGGTGGGTGACGGCGGGGCGGCTCTGATCCAGCAGGGGGCCGCAGAGCTGCGGGAAGCACTCGGAGGTGAGAATGCTCCGGCCGCGGGCGGCGAAGCGCTGTTGACGGTGACCCTGCAACTGGGCGGCGACGAGGCGAACGTTCTCAAGAAACAAAAGTACGCCGACCAGAGCTACCTGATTCGGCCCACCCCGGACGGGAACGGGCTGCTGTGTGCGGCGATCGGGCCCCGGGGCTTGTACTACGCGTCGAAAACCCTGCAGCAACTGATCAAAGCCAAAGCGCAGCCCGGGCGGATCGAAATCCCGATACTTCAGGTCACCGACTGGCCCGACATGGAAGACCGGGGCCTCTGGGGCGGCGACGCCTCCCTTCACCTCCGCTGGCTCTCCGACCGCAAGATGAACTACCTCGAGCACATCTCCCACACCGGTGTGGACAAGGACCGGAAGTGCCGCGTGAGCTATCCGCCGTACAAGCAGCGGATGATCGACGAGGGGCCGGTCTACGGCATCAACCCTGTGCCCGTCGTCCTGCACCTGGAGCAGCTCAAGAGCATGGGCCTCTTCGACGCCTACCCTGAGCTGCAGGGCAAGGACGCCACCCCGGGCGTCATCTGCTACAGCAATCCCCTCTTCAGTGACGTCCTGGCTGAGTGGCTTGTCCTCTGGGGGAAGACCCCCGGCGTCAGGGAAGTCGATGTCTGGATGGCCGAGAACATGTATGGAAAGGAGGCCTGCAAATGTGAGCGGTGCAAGACCCAGGACCGGGCTGTCCTCGAGACGAAGTCGATCCTCAAAGCCTGGGACATCGCCCGCCGGCAACTGCCCGACCTGGGCCTGCGGATGCTCACCAGTGAGGCCAGCGAGGACTGCAACGCCAGGATCATCCCGCTGCTCCCCCGCGACCTGAAACTCTGGTACTACCACAGCCTGTTCACGTATAACACGTCCCGCGCCCCGATGATCGGGGACTTTCAACCCTACCTGATTGACGCCATCCAGGCGGGCCGGTGGGTCGGCATCTGCCCGAACCTCAGCGCCTTTGTCGGACTCTGGATGCCGATGAGCAGCCCCCAGTTCATTCACGGTCGCATGACCGAGTTTGTCGGCAAGGGCCTCCGGGGTCTGATCGGCTACGCCGTGCCTGAGATTCCCTATTGCCGCATGAACACGGAGGCCGCCGCCGAGTGGGCCTGGAATGCCGAAGGACGCTCGCCGCGCGAGTTCGCCATCTCCTACGCCGTACGCTCCGGCTACCGGGATCCCGAAGTGTTCGCCGACTGGTGCGATGCCCTGGGACCGGTCTCCTGGGACGTGTACGGCTCGGCCTTCCCCGCCGGCGAGCAGCGCGGCCAGCCCGGCAAGCTGGCCGACCTGCTCAAGAAGGGCAAGCTGCCCGAGTTGGGCGACGTGCTCTGGGGCGTCTATGGCATTCCGTTCGGCGACATCAAGAGTGCCGACCAGCTCAACCAGGACGTGGCTGCGGCCCGGAAGGCCGTTCAGTTGGCCCGCGAGCTCGGCATCGACGAGTACCTCCATGAGAGCCTCGTCGTGCAGGGCTGCATCGAGGCGATGCAGGCGCTTTACGAACTCAAACAGGTGGTGAAGCCCGAGGGCGTCTCTGACAGAGCCTCTGCCGCAAAATGGTTTCAGGTCTACGTGGACGCCCTGGGCAAGGCCCGCGAGCATCTGCCACTCTGGGAAGGGACTTTGTCCAGGCGCGAGCCCGGCAAGCTCATGGTCTCCGACTGTGTCGAGTTGCTGAGCGGGATGATGAACGGCATGAAGGAGACCGCCAGGGACCTGGGCATGGAGGTCAGGTAGTCTCGGTCTGACCCGGTCACGTCGGTCGAAACAAGGTTGCTGCGATGACGGTTTCGTTTCGTGAGCAGGCGTTTGAGATGCGTCGATTGGCCATCGCCCATCCGGCCGCCAGCGGGCAGGGCGGTTACGGGCCTCGCGGCGAAGTCATATACACGAAGCATCCGACCGGTTGCCCGAGCGTGCTCGTGGACAGCCGGGGCGGGGCCAAGGCCACCTTCATGTCCAACGGCAGCGTCGAGTTCCGGGTTCGCAGCGCTGATGGTCTGGATGTGGAGGTGCTGCGCGGGCATTTTGACCCGGTGGAGAAGCGGGAGATCGGCGTGCCGTCGCAGGATCTCTGGATCCGGCTCGATGGCGAGACCGGCGCTCCGCCGTCCGTCGCGTCACTGGTCAATCCGCAGCGGAACCTCAATCTGGAGCCGGCCGCCCTCAAACTGGTCAAGCTCACGGGGCACGGCAGCACCTTCTGGTTCACCGCCGAATTCGCACCGATCGCGGGCGGCCGTCTTGAATCCGCCGTGGCTTTTTCCATGGTGCTCACCGACTCCGGTCCGGCTTTGCTGCGCCGATGCCTGCTGCGTCATGACGGCCGGCACGCCGTTTCCGGGCAGCTCTGGAGCTTCTTCAACCTGATGGGCACACAGCGCTTCACCTACAACAAGTCGGCCTGGTATGACCGCGGGCTGCCGCTGGATCCCGATGAGCTGGTCGTGGCCGCCACCGTGCCGTTCTCCAACGTGCTTCAACTGAAACGGCTGTCAGCGCGGGCCAGTGCGAAGATCACTGCGGGCGAGGCGACCTGCGACGCTTTTCGTTTTGTCGGCGACTGCGGCGCCACCAGCCTGCTGCCGGCGGCCGTACGATGCGGAAACCTGCTGCCTCTGCCGGGCGATCTGGCCGCTTTCAACCGGTTTTCGAGTCCGACTATCGCCGCTGTGCAGCGACGCTTCCGTCTGGCCGCCGGCGATGACGCCGTGCTTGAAGAAGCGCTGCTCTACGTGACCGCGCCTGAAGTGCTCGATCTCTTCGCCGGCCAGATGCGCAGCGACGGGACCGGCTACCCGGCCGTCGCGGCCGCGTTCGCGACCGCCGCCCGCGACCTGCTGTCGCGCACCGCCGGCGTGGCCGCCTGTGTGGCAAGGGTGCCGCCGCCGGGTGAGATTCCATCGGAGGCTACGGCGACCGAATTTCAGGTCTCGATTCCCGCCGAGCCTGCCGCCGCCTGCTATCTCAATTCCGTGTGGGCCGGTGTGGGGGAGTTGTATGAGAACTGCCGGGCCCACGGGGCCCGTCTGGCCGACGGCATCGAGCTGGGCACGCGCGACCGCGCCCAGGACATGTGGCCGATGCTCAAGGCGGATCCCGCCCGCGTTCGCGCCGATCTGCTGCATGCGCTGAGTTTCCTTTACCGCACGGAGAGCGGGCCGATTCCGGCCGGCGTGCGGCAGCTCACCCGCCGCGAAAAACTGCACGGCATGTTCCCGCGGCAATACCCCGAGCGCTGGCTCGACCGGACCACAGCGGTGCGCAACGACAACCGTCCCTATAACGACAGCGCCGTCTGGATGGTGGATGCCCTCCTGCGATATTTGCGCGAGACGGGCGACGTCTCGATTCTGTCGGAGACGGTCCCGACGGTGCGCCTGACCGCGCCCGAGACGCCCGAGAGCAGCGCGCTGGTCGGGTGCGATGAGTCGCTGCCGGTGTGGGAGGTGCTGATGGAGGTTTTTGCCTGCTACCGACGGCAGGCGGCCGACAGCCCGTACGGCATGATCCAGGCCATGTTCGGCGACTGGGCCGACCCCGTGGACATGTTCGGCACGTGCGTCGTCGGCGACAACACCACGCGCGGAGAGGGGCGGGGCGTGCTCGTGCGCCTCTCCTGCCATGTGTTCTGCTCGCTGTCGACGGCAATCGAGACGCTCAGGGCCTGCGGCTTCCACACGCCGCGGCTGGATCGCGAGCTGCCGGCGCTGCAGCAGTTCGCCGCGGATCTGCGATCGGCCATTCTTCGCACGGCCTGGGAGTCGGAAGGGCAGTTCGTGGACGCGATTCATGAGCTGCGGGCCGATGGCGCCGTGCCCGACTACGCCCGCGGCGAGACCGGGTACACGCTCGGGTCGCGCCGGCCGGAGCGCGAGTTCGACGGCACGCCGCGCGCGGTGCTCACGCCGTGTGCCTGGGGGCTGGCGTTGCTGCAGACGACGGCGAGCTGGCTGCCGCCGTTGCCCGAGCGCGACGCGATGATCCGCGCCCTGCTGGAAAACGTCGACCGGCATTGCTTCTCCAGGACGAACGGGCTCAATCTCTACGCTCCGCCCATCGCCAATACGGAGAAAGCGTGCCGCCTGGTCGGCCGGCTGGGGATGCTGCCGCCCGGCTGCGCCGAGAACGGCGAATATCACCACGCGCAGGTGATGATGCACTTCTTTCGCTTCGGCGTGCCGGGGCAGGCGGACACCGCGTGGCAGCAGTTCAAGCCCGTGCTGTCCAGTGCGCGCGGCCCGGAGCTGTGCGGCCCGTTCGATCAGACCTCCAACAGCTATGCGTGCGATCCAGACGATCCACACTGCGGTGCCGGCATGAATTTCGGGTTGAGCGGCTCCATGGACTGGATGTTCGATCTGCTCGAATCGATCGGCGGTCTGAAACTCGCGCTGCACGATCCGACGCAACCCGATCTTCGGATCGAGCCCCATCTGCCGGCCTCGTTCCGCGGCCATTACTCTTTGCGGCGGATTCTGCACAAGACCGACGGGCAGGGTGGCTTTGCGGCTGTGCCGCTCATCCTGACCATCTTGCCGGCGGCGGTCGGAGAAGCGCCGGGGGTGACGATCAATGGCCAGCCGGTGGTGCGGGCGGAAGTGGCGGACCTGGCCGCGCATCAGCGGCTTGATGTGTGCGCGCATGTTGCTCCTTCAGAACGTATCGACCCGAAGTGAACGCCATGGCTAAAGGCACCAGGTGCACTGGAAAGGGGCGGTACAATGGGACGCCGGATCGCGGAGGCCTCGCTGGGTCTGCGGTGTCTGGGTGATCGCGCATGGCACCAGTCTGGGGCAGACCATACTCATCTCGAAACCGGAGAGCTTTATGCCTCGCATGCTTGGCATCGTGCTGCTCATCCTCGCGTTGGTCATCACCCTTGCCTGGGGCACGAGTTTGTGGAGAGAGGTTGTCCAGATCACCTACCAGCGTTTGGGCTATTTCTATCCGCCCACCATGTACCGGATGGTTGAGCGAGCCCAGATTGCCTTGTGGTTGTTTATAGCCGTGCTTGTGTCGCGTAGCGGCTTGAATCTTTTGCGTCATCACTCGTATCCGCGCGGCATCAATACAAGTTTCTTTCTCGGCGCCTGTGCCTTGTCTTTCGGTTATCCCGTTCTCGCTCGGTTAGACTTCGTCATTTCTGACAGGCCCCTGGATCGTCCGCGTTTTTACCTGCCCGCACTATGCTCCCCCGCTATGGGCGCGCCCTGGTTGAATCGTCATATTAGCTATCCACTCCTCATCGCCTTCGTCGTTTCTGGTGCTGTGCTGATCTCTGTTCTCGTGTACAGAATGTGGGCTGCTATCGACGACGGCCATGCACGATTGTCGCCCGCCAAAGCAGTCGTGGTAATGTTTGTGCCGTTCATTAACCTGTATTGGTGGTTTCATGTGTTCTGGGGATTTGCCAGGGATTATAATACTTACGTCAGACGGCACAGTCTTGAACTGCCCGAGTTGAAACCGATCTGGTTTCTGACGCTTTCCGTTGGTATAGTTTTGTCACTCATGCCCTTTATCGGGGCATATCTTGCCGTGCCCAATACCGTACTCTTCTTGATCTGTGTCTACACCATCTGTAATTGTATCAATGCCCTCGCGCAGGAACGAAGGGATTCGGAAGCGAACTCCTCGAGGGTTTCAGAGCAACCATAGGAACAATGAGATGAGAACGATGATGCCGGAAAGCCCCCTGCAGGCGAACTCCCAGAAGAAGGTATTCCTTGCTTACCTGATGCTGATTTCCGGCCTCGGCGGGCTGCTGACCGGCGTGGATTTCGGCATCATCGCCGGAGCGCTGCTTTACCTCGACAAGACCGTCAACGTGACGGAGGGCGAGCTTTCGTTCGTGGTTGCGATGTACTCCATCGGAGGCTTTGCGGCCTCGCTGGTGGCCGGCATGTGCGCCGACTGGATCGGCCGCAAGAAGATGATGATCGCCGGCGGGCTGATGTTCGTCGTCAGCATTGCGCTCATCTACACCTCGCAGGGTTTCTACTCGCTCGTGCTGGCCCGCCTGCTGATGGGGCTGGCTGGCGGCGTATTGTGCGTCGTCGTTCCGTTGTATATGGCCGAATCGCTGCCGGCCGCCATCCGCGGGCGCGGCACCGCCGTCTTCCAGTTCCTGATGACCGTCGGCCTGCTGGCGGCCCTGCTGATCGGGTTCATCTTCGCGGCTTGGCATGACGCGGCCGTCCGGGAGGCGGCCGGGGACACGGGCAGGATCTTCGCCGCCGACAGCGCGGCCTGGCGCAACATGTTCCTGACGGCGGCGGTCCCCGGGGTGCTGTACACGCTCGGCGCGCTGTTCCTGAAGGAATCGCCGCGCTGGCTGTTCCACCGCCACCGCGCGGAGGAGGCGCAGCGCATCCTGCTTCGTTCCCGAAGCCCGGAAGCGACGCAACTGGAAATGGCCGAGATGGGGCAGCAGGCCGCCAGGCAGACGGAGAGCACCGGTATCCGTGATTTTGTTTCTTCACTGCTGCAGTACAAGTACGTCGTACCCTTCATCATCGCCTGCATCGTGCTGGCCTGTAATCAGGCCACGGGCATCAACTCCATCATCGCGTTCTCCGCCGTGATCTTTCAGGGCTCAGGCATGAGCGATGTGCAGGCGTCGCAGAGCGGCGTCATCCTGATGTCCATCAACTGTGCGATGACGCTGGTGGGTGCGGCGCTGGTGGACCGGCTGGGGCGCAAGGTGCTGCTGTCCGTCGGCACGATGGGCATCATCCTGTCGCTGCTGACGTGCGGGCTGGTGTACCGCCAGTTCGAGGCCAGGCGGGTGGACATCGCCGACCGGATCGTCGGGCAGGTCTCCGCGGACGGCCGCGAGCTGGCCGTGAGAGTGGACCCGGCCACGCTCGGCAGGATGGAGGGCGACCGCCCGGCCCAGTTGAATGTGCTCTATCGCTACGCGGACGGCCAGGGGTACTTCCGGCAGGGCGTTGCCTCTGCTTTCTCCAACGCTCAGGATGAAGCCGGCCGGACGCTGACCATCAGGCCGATGGTGGATGAAAAGTTCAGGAAACTCGCTGACGGCACGATGGTGATCGAAAAAACCCAGAAGGATCAGGGCACACTGACCATCCTGCGGGCCAAGTACGGCCCCATCCCGCCGCCCGCCACCGGCTGGCTGGTCACCTGCCTTCTGTGCCTGTTCATCTGCTTCTACTCGGTCGGCCCCGGCGTGTGTGTCTGGCTGGCGCTGACCGAGTTGATGCCGACCCGCATTCGCGCCACCGGAATGGGGATCGCGATGGTGCTCAACACCGGCGTCCAGATCGTGCTTCAGCTCTTCTTTCTCCCGGTGGTCGGCAACTACGGGTTCCATGCCATGTTCTTCCTGTGGGCCGGGTGCACGGTGATCTACTTCATTACCGCCGCGTTCTTCATGCCCGAAACCAAGGGCAAGACGCTGGAGGAAATCGAGCAGTACTTCGACCGCAAGGCCTGGGCGCGGCGACAAACCGCGGCTGCGGCCGGCAGCAGGTGAATGCCGCCATGAAACGGCAAAGGTGTGCTGACGGGGCTTGCGCGTTAGAATGCCCGCTGGCAACTGGAAGGTGCAGCCATGAATTCACGCGAGCGCATCATGACCGCGATTGGCCACCAGGAGCCGGATCGCCTGCCGATCGACTGCGGCGCGATGCGGTCCACCGGGATTCAGGCGATCGCGTACGCCCATCTCAAGAAGCATCTGGGCATCCACGACGGGCAGGTCCGTGTCTTCGATGTGATTCAGCAACTGGCCGAGCCGGAACGGTTCTACCTCGATCAGTTCCGGGTGGACGCCATCAACGCCGGGCGCGACTTCGCCCCGGACCGATGGAAAGAGTGGATGCTTCCGGATGGTTCGTTGTGCCAGATTCCGCAGTACATCGACTTCCGCCGCAACGGCGAGGACTGGGAGGCCTGTAACTCGCGTGGCAACGTCGTCGCCCGCATGCTGAAAGGCACCACCTACTTCAGCCAGTGCCTGCATCCGCTGGATCGGCCGGACTGGCCTGACCTGCTCAAGGATTTCCCCGAGCCGATGGAGAACGTCTGCTGGGGCTGCCTGGCCGAACCGATTTACGAGGGCGGGCTGAGTGACGACAACCTGCGCAAGATCAGCGACCACGTGCAGAAACTCCGGCGGACGAGCGACCGGGCGATCATGATCGCCTTCGGAGCCAACCTCTTCGAGTGGGCGTCGTATCTGCGCCGGATGGACAACTTTCTGATGGACCTGGTGCTCGAACCGGCCAGCGCCGAACGGCTGCTCGACACACTGGTCGAGACGCATCTGGCCGGTCTGGACAGGTTATTGCCCGTGCTGGGAGAGAACGTCGATCTCATCCAGCTCGGCGACGACCTGGGGACGGAGGCCGGTCCGTTCTTCTCTTTGCCGATGTTCCGCAGATTCTTCAAGCCCAGATACGCCCTGATCATCCAGCACATCCGGAAACTTCGGCCCAACATCAGGATCTTCCTGCACTGTTGCGGTTCCATTGCTCCTCTGCTGGAGGATCTGATCGAGGTCGGAGTCGAGGTCATCAATCCGGTGCAGATTTCCGCGAAGAACATGGATCCGGCAACGCTCAAGAAACGGTTCGGCCAGGACATCACCTTCTGGGGCGGCGGCTGCGACACGCAGCACGTGCTCAGCCAGGGCACGCCGCAGCAGGTCAAAGACCACGTTCGCCGCAATATTGACGCCTTCGCCCCCGGCGGCGGATTTGTTTTCGATCAGGTGCATAACATTCTGGCGGAAGTCCCGCCGCAGAACATCGTGGCCATGTACGAGGCGGCCATGCAGCATTAGCCGTTGAGAGGAGACCTGTGATGCCGGATTTGTCGAGACTCCCTGACATGATCCTGACCGGCGACGCCCGCGGCGCTGCGGCGATGGTCAGGGAAGCGGTCGACGCCGGGAACGATCCCGCGGAGCTGGTCGACACGCTTCTGATCCCCACGATGGATGAAGTCGGCCGCCGGTTCGAGTGCGGGGAGGTGTATGTGCCGGAGCTGCTCGTTTCCGCCAATGCGATGAAGGCGGCCATGGCCGTGGTCGAGCCGCTGCTCAAGGCGGCCGGGGCCCGGTCCGTGAGCAAAGTGGCGATCGGCACCGTTCAGGGCGACCTCCACGACATCGGCAAGAATCTCGTCGCCTCCATGCTGGCCGGCGGCGGATTCGAGGTGGTCGACCTGGGCGTCAATGTCAAGCCCGACCAGTTCGTCGATGCGGTCAGACAGACCGGCGTGAAGATCGTTGCCCTGTCCGCGCTGCTCACCACCACGATGCCGGCCATGAGGAGCACCATTCAGGCCCTGCGGGAAGCGGGGGTGCGCGGGCAGGTCAAGGTTCTCATCGGCGGCGCGCCGGTCACGCGGGAGTTTGCCGTCGAGATCGGTGCGGACGGCTACAGTCCCCACGCGAGCGGAGCGGTGGACCTGGCACGCAAGCTGGCAGCGGCATGAACGTGCAATCGCCTGAGTCGTGTCCCGAGCCCCCTGCCCCGGCCTGCCCACGCACGCCTCCGCCGGCGCGGAGTCCCTCCTGTTCCGCGATACCACCTTATGGCAGTTTTCGACGCCCTCTGTCGAAGTGCGGTCCGTCCGGTCAGCGCTGATGGTTTTCGACCCAGCGCCTGAACGCGTCGGCCTGCTCGCGGAAGGGGTAACCGTCGTCCGAGTTGAGGCTCCAGAAGCAGGCCCCCGCGAAGCCGGACTGCCAGACGGCGGTCAGCGCCCGGTCCACTCCGACGGTGGGATCCACCTCGGTCATGATTGCCGCGGCCGGATCGAGCGCCGCCGGGTGCTGCCCGAGGGGGTGCGAAAGCGAAACCATCTCAAACCAGTGGCAGGTGGTCAGATCGATGCCTGTGGATGCCCAGAACGGGGCATAGATGGTCAGGGCGCTGCCGATGGTGCAGCGGGGGCGGCGGGAATCGCTCCCCTTCATCCCGCAGCGGTGCACGCGCCCGGCCAGAGCGGTGAGGAATGCTCTCATGTCGTCGGTATCCACGGCGATGGCGTGCTCGGGTTCATTCATCAGGTCGATGAAGGCGACGCCGGGATGACCGGCCAGCAGCTCGAGGGCCGGCTCGAGCACGTCCAGCAACTCCTCCCGCCGGGCGGGGTCCTGCAGCCAGTCGGGATGCTCACCCACCACTCCGAGATGCTCGCGCTCCACGCCGTTGGCGATATGGAAGTCAAACAGCACCGGTATCAGCCGCAGGGAAGGGAACTCCTCTGCGATCGAGAGCAGAGCGCGAAGGTCCGGCATCACCAGCGGATCGAGGGCCAGCCGCCGGTCGGACTGCTCGATGATCCCCGTCCGGGCGTCGCCGAACAGCCAGATCCGCACCAGCCGGACGTGATGGCGGACCAGGAACTCGAAGTCCTGCCTCAGTTGGGCGGCACACGAGCTGAAACCACCGTGCAGCGAGCCGACGGAGCGCCGACCGACGGGGGCATAGACGCCTTTGGGCCAGGGGTAATTCACGCCCACGTTCTCAAGGAACCGGCCGATGGGGACCGGTCGGCGGAGAGGGACACTTGAACGGGACGAGTCCGCTGCGGCGGCTCTTTGGGCGATGGTATTCATCCAGTTGTCGCGGCCGATGCGCTCGGCGATGCGGTCGCGGCGGACGGCGAGTTCCTCGGGCAGGGCAACGATTCGCGGGTCCTCGAGCGTGATTTGCCCTTTGAAGGTCGTCGGCGGACGGCCCTGCAGGTGGACAGCGACGCCGACGGCATCGACCCGCCGGACGTCGAAATGCTCAGAACAGAAGGACGAACCCGGCGGGAAGCGCATCTCAGGGTAAACGCCGGCCGTCACGGCGGCACCGGCGGTCGTGAACGCATGGCCGCGGTCCCAGAACATGCCGCCATTGGTGTCGCGAAGTCCGACGGATACGCTGCATCGCCGGTCCAGCGTGCTGACGAACTCCGTCGGAGCGCGCAGGGTGACAAAGACGCCGCGTCCGGCGAGGTCCAGCGGCGCGGCGGGGCCGAGCTCGAGCCAGGCGACGCCCCGCCAGCGCAGGCGATCCCGGGCGTCCAGGTTGCAGTCCAGAACAGTGGTTGGGCCGACGGAAGTCGGCGTGTTGACGCGTTCGATACCGCTCAGGGCCACAATGCCCTGATAGGTTCCGTCAGGATGCCATCGGGCATCCGGGGCCAGACTTCGAATGCGGTCCCCTTCGGGCCAGTAGGGCGTGGTGCGGCGCGGGCCCACGCGTAAGACCAGCCGCTCCAACGTCACGACCAGCGTGCCGTCGGCGGCGGCCTCGTGGTGCGGCCAGTCCAGCAGGATGCCCAGCTCCGTCAGGTCGCGTGCCGCCTCGGGCGGCAGTTCCAGCCGGAGATCATCGCGGCCGGTCTTGAGCTCGAAGGCGACAGGTGCGGTTTCGTGCAGTTGCCAGTGCGCGTCCTTGAAATACAGCCCGAGCCGGGGCGTGTCACCACCGTCGGAATCGTTGGTGGAGCGCGTGCCACGCCAGCGAACCCTCACCTGGAATGGTCCGGCCAGACCGACCGGCCAGCGGCGCCCAAGGTCCCGAAAAGAGGCTAAAGGAAGTTTGATCAGGGTGCGTCCGCGCTGCGGTGAGGTCAAGGTGGCCTGCAGCCGGCCCGGCTCGCCCGGCGCCGGGCGAAGATCGGTCAGCCCCTCGCCTTCCAGCCTCCACGGGGCACGGGCGTCGACCGCGACGATGTCGTCTGCGGATTCGCACGCGGGGGAGGGCGAGGTGGATTGGCCTCGGGCATTATCGGCAGCCCCGGAACCGAGGGCCGGGGTGCTCGCAGGGGGGTTGGTCTGGCCGTGAACGCGCGGAAGGAACTGGAGCGGTCCGACGGCCGCGCCTGCACACAGACCTGCCGCTGCGAGGGCTGTCCAAGGGAGGCGACGCCCCGATAATCGTCGAAACCGCTCCGGGATCGGGCGCAGTCGGGACACGGAACTTGCGGTAACCACTCGCGGCCTCCTCGGTTCCCGGTATCGCTGTCGAAAGACGGGTCCGGCTCAATTTACGCTCTGCCCATGACGTGTCAACAACGCGGGTTGAAGTCAGACGGTCCCCGGCGTGAGGTCGGCGAATCCATCAGAAAACGCTCGATATCCGTCGCTCGATCGGGTACACTGAATCCACTCGTGTACCGGTATCAGGGCGTCATCATATGCCGGCATCCGCTGTGGGCCCATGCTCTCACTCCGCCTTCCCGGTTTCCACCGCTCTAGGGTTCTTTCTCCTCGCGTGTTTCACTCCGGCCAGCGCGCAGAACGTCCTGGTCAACCCGGGCTTCGAGCAGGGCACGACCGGCTGGTTCGGCTTCGGTCCGGTCACTTTCACCGCCCCGACCACGCTGCCGCGCAGCGGTTCGCTCAGCGCCTATATCCAGAACCGCGGCGAGACCTGGCAGGGCGTCGCGCAGAGCCTGCTGGGGAGAATCTCGACCGGCGCGACCTGCGAGGTCTCGGCCTGGGTCCGTCTGGACAACCATCCCAGCCAGCCGGTCCAGCTCACCCTCAAACAGCAGGACGGCGCCGGCGTCAGCTATATCTTCATCGACCGGCGGAGCGCCACCAACACCGCCTGGACCAGGCTGTCCGGTTACTTCACGCACAGCGTAACCGGCAGCCTCACCGAGCTGACTTTCTACGTCGAAGGGCCCGATCCCGGAGTGAGTTTCTACGTGGACGACGCTGCGGTCAACGTGCAGGCCGCTGACTGGCGGAGCGAAGCCAACCAGCGCATCGAGCAGCTCCGCAAGCGCGACCTGAGCATCCTGGTGGTGGACCAGTACGGCCGGCCCCTGCCCCAGGCCGCGATTGGGGTCCGGCAGACCCGGCATCGGTTCGCCTTCGGCTCGGCGATCACGCAGACGGCGTTGAACATCCCGCAGTACACCGCGTTTTTCCGCGAGCATTTCGAATGGGCGGTGCCGGAGAACGAAGCCAAGTGGTACGCGAACGAGCCGTCGCAGGGGCAGCTCAACTACGCGCCGATGGATGCGATCGCCAGCTTCTGCCAGGCCCACGGCATCACGCTGCGGGGGCATACGATCTTCTGGGCGGTCGACGAGATGGTGCAGCAATGGGTGAAGGATCTAAGCAACACCCAGTTGCAGGCGGCCATGCAGGCGAGGCTGAGCAGCGTGGTCACGCGCTACAAGGATGTTTTCAGGCATTGGGACGTGAACAATGAAATGCTTCACGGCAGCTTCTACGCCGACCGCCTCGGACCCGGGATCAACGCGTGGATGTTTCAGCAGGCCCAGGGCCTGGATCCGGACTGCCTGCTCTTCGTGAACGACTATAACGTGGTGGCCGGCAACGAAACTGAAAGCTACAAGGCCCAGATTCTGCAACTCATCGCCGACGGCGCGCCGGTCGGGGGCATCGGGGCCCAGTGTCACTTCTCGCCCGAGTCAATCAATCCGTACGCGATCAAGTCGCGCCTGGACAGCCTCGGGGAGTTGGGCCTGCCCATCTGGTGCACGGAGTACGACTGCGCCACCCCTGACGAGAACGTGCGGGCGGACAGTTTGGAGACGCTCTACCGGGTGGCGTTCAGTCATTCGGCCGTCGAGGGCATCCTGATGTGGGGCTTCTGGGCGGACCGTCACTGGCGCGGCGCGGACGCGGCCATCGTCAATTCCGACTGGACGCTCAACGAGGCCGGCCGGCGGTACGAGTCGCTGCTGAGCGAATGGACGACCTCGCAGACCGGGCAGACGGGCAGCGACGGCCGCCTGGCCCTCCGCGGCTTTCACGGGCGGTACGACCTCACCGCCCAGCCGCTGCATGGACGTGCGACGAGCGCGCAGATCAGCCTGGATCCGGGTGTGGGGGTGCAGGAGGTCGTTCTGCAGGCTCAGTTGGTCACCTACGACTTCGACGGCGATCGGGACACCGATCTATCGGACTTCGGCCACCTGCAGGCCTGTTTCACCGGCGGCGGTCAGCCGATCGCGGGCGGTTGCGAGGATGCCGACCTGGACGACGACGGCCTCATCGGCTCGCAGGACACGGCGAGGTTTCTCGGGTGCCTGAGCGGCCCAGGCATCGAGGCCGACCCGGCGTGCTCTGGCCCCATGTAGACCGGCGGGCAACGTGGCCAGCACCGCGCGGGTACCGGCCGCACCGCAGAGGTAGGGTCCGCTTCGCGGACGGAAGCGCGGGGGGAGGCCCTCCCGACATTGCGTCCGCAGAGCGGACCCTACGTGCCTGACATTGCGTCCGCAGAGCGGACCCTACGCGTCTTGAAAGCGCCTTCGCCGGCCGATAGAGTGAGGTTTGGGGAGCAACTCTGTCGCTGCACTGAAAAACGGAGGAGAAAAGGCCATCCTGCGACGCCAACGCATCTTCAGGTCCTCCGTTCTGCTGCTGACCCTTGCCTGGTGTGTCCTCCCGGGGCATGCTCAGAATGCCGGGTTCGTGCAGGTCAGCGGGACGCAGTTCACGCTGAACGGCCGGCCCACCTTCTTTGCCGGGACCAATAACTACTATCAGATGTCCGCCCGCCGCCAGAACCAGGCGGGTGTGAACGACGTGATGGACCAGATGCAGCTCCGCCGCATGGGCCTGATGCGCACCTGGGCCTTCAACGACCTGGGCGAGAACACCTGGGACTGCCTGCTGTGCGTTCCCAGGCGGCAGCTCACGGGCAGCGAGAAACCGATCGACTTCATCAGCGAGCAGACGCTGGTCGGCCTGGACAAGACCATCGCCGCCGCCGACGCGCGGAAGATCCGGCTGGTGCTGACGTTCGTCAATAACTGGGACGACTACGGCGGGATGAATCGCTGGACGCTCTGGCGCTACGGGACGGCCAACCACGATCAGTTCTACAGCGACGCGACCATCAAGACCTGGTTCAAGCAGTATCTCTCGTATCTGATCAACCGGGTCAACACGCAGAACGGCCGTCTGTATCGCGACGAGCCGGCGATCTTCGCCTGGGAACTGGCCAACGAACCCCGGGCCGCCAGCAGCCAGGCCGCCAATCTGAACGCCTGGATCGGCGAGATGAGCGCCTACGTCAAAAGCCTCGATCCTAATCATCTGGTCGCAGTCGGCACGGAGGGCTTTTACGGCCCGGGGGCGAACGCCTGGAAGAACAACGACTCCTGGATGACGTTTTCGGGCATGGACTTCATCACCAATCATCAGCACGCGACCATTGACTTCGCCACCTGCCACATCTGGCCCGAGAACTGGGGCTGGAACCCGATCGGCAGCACCGCCTCGGCCCGGGGCAAGTCCTCGACCTTCCTTCAGCACCGGATCAACGATGCCCAGAGCATTCTGGGCAAACCGCTGCTGCTCGAGGAGTTCGGCATCCCGCGGGACAACAAGGGTCGGCTGACGGACACGCCGCTCGGTGCGACCACCATCCGTGATTCGTTCTACGATACCATCTTCTACCAGCTGTGCGAGGTCGCGGCGGAAAACGGCGGCGCCTGCGGGGCGACGGCGAACTGGATCATCTTCGACACGTTTCATCTCGGCTGGGACGACGGCAACGGGGTGTACCTGCCCTGGGACCCGTCCACCGATGCGATCGTCACCAGCCACAGCGACTACATGACCGCCCTGCGCCGCGGGGATCTCGACTTTGACGGCGACGTCGACGGCGGCGACATCGACCTCTTCCTGAACTGCCACCACGGCCCGGGGCAGGCGCCCGGCGGGACGTGTCACAATGCCGATCTGGACAACGATGACGATGTGGACCAGGCCGACTTCGGCCTGCTGCAACGCTGCCTGAGCGGGCCGGAAAACCCCTTCGATCCCGTCTGCACGATGTGAGGATGCCGCCTTGGCGGGGACAACCGCCGGCATTATCATCCGGCCATGCACCGCTTGAGGATCACCGCGCTCTGTCTCCTTGCACTCTTTGTAGAAGCTCCAGGCACCGAAAGCATTCCCTGGCCCGAGCACCCGCGGCCGGACTTCATGCGCGAGCCGTGGGTCAATCTCAACGGCAAGTGGAAGTTCGCCTTCGACCCCAGCGATGTCGGCGAGAAGGAGGGCTGGTCCAGGCCCGGCGCCCGCGAATTGGACCGCGAGATCGTCGTGCCCTTCCCGTGGGAGAGCAAACTGAGCGGCATCGGCGAGAACTACGTCGGCGTCGGCTGGTACGCACGCGAAATCACGCTGCCCGACGGCGATGGCTGGAAGGGCAAGAACACATGGCTCGTCGTCGGCGCGTGCGATTTCACGGCGAAGGTGTGGGTCAACGGCCAGGAAGCCGGTGAGTTCACCGGCGGCTATCTGCCGTTCGAGGTGAACCTCTCCTCGTTCGCCAAGCCCGGCGGGAAGGCCGCCATCGTCATCCGCGCCGAAGACAAGACCGATCTGCAGCAGCCCTTGGGCAAACAGCACGGCTGGTACACGCGCACCAGCGGCATCTGGCAGACGGTGTACCTGGAGCCACGAGGCTCGACGTTCGTCGCCCACCTGCAAAGCATGGCAGACATCAAGAGTGCCAGCGTCAAGATCGTGGTGAGCATCAACGGTATGGACGCAGGACCGCGAGCGTCCAGTCCTGAGGCGTCATTCGAACGTGGACTCGTCATTGGACGCGGACGTACGGCAACACATCACTTGTCAGGTCGCGTTCGGGAACCTCAGCTCTGGTCGCCCGACTCGCCTCGGCTCTATCCCGTTCACATCGAGCTAACGGATGCAAACGGAGCTGTTGTCGATCGTGTCAGTTCCTACTTCGGTCTGCGTGAGGTCTCGATTACCAAGGCCCCCGGCCGCGACTACCAGTACATCTATCTGAACGGCCAGCCGATCTATTTGCGCGGCGCGCTGCACCAGTCGTTCCATCCGGATGGCATCTATCAGTATCCCGACGATGCCACCATGCGGGGCGACTACGAGTTGTGCAAGAAGATCGGCATCAACATGCTTCGTATCCACATCAAGACGCCCATTCCGCGCGAGCTCTACTGGGCCGACAAGCTCGGCGTGCTCATCATGCAGGACATCCCCAACTTCTGGCACCACAGCGACCAGGCCCGGGCGTGGTACGAGCAGCTCCTCGAAGGGGCGATCGCCCGCGACTTCAACCACCCCGCCATCTTCGCCTGGGTGAACTTCAACGAGACCTGGGGCCTGGACAGCCCCGGCCCCTACGACGCCGACCGCCAGAAGTGGGTCACGCAGGTTCACGAAAAGACGAAGAAACTCGACCCGACGCGTCTGGTCGAAGACAACTCGCCCTGCAAGTACGACCACACCATCACCGACATCAACTCCTGGCACTTCTACATCAACGACTACGAGCGGGCGAAAAAGCACATCGCCGAAGTCGTCGAGAAGACGTATCCAGGCAGCACGTTCAACTACGCCAAAGGCTACGCCCAGCGCAACGAGCCGCTCATGAACAGCGAATACGGCGGCATCAGCGCCGGCCTGGGCGATCAGGACATCTCCTGGTGCTTCAAGTACCTCACCAACGAGCTGCGCAAGCACGATCGCGTCTGCGGCTACATCTACACCGAGCTGTCCGACATCGAGTGGGAACACAACGGCTTCGTCAACTACGATCGCTCCGAGAAGGAATTCGGCTACGACTTCTGGCATCCGGGCATGACGCTCAAGGACCTCAACAGCCCCGACTTCGTCGTGATCGACGCCCCGCCCATGATCGAGCTCAACCCCGGCGAAACGCGAGAGGTGCCCATCAAGATCAGCCACTGGTCCGGCCGCCGGGCGGAGCAGCTCTCGCTGCGGTGGCGGACCGACTGGCTGGACCGCTTCGGCGAGCGGCACAGCGGCGAGTGGAAATCGCAGCCCGCCACCTGGCAGGACTATAAAGTGGTGGACCAGCCGCCGATCCGGCTCACCTGCGGCGGCGGCGCTGCAGCGGAGCAGGACGCGGGCGCGGTGCTTGTGCCACACGCTGGGCGGCCGGGTGCCCTGCTGGTGGAGTTGCTCGACGGTGAGGCGATCATCGCCCGCAACTATGTGAACCTGCTGTGCAAAGGGCCGCCCGCGCCGCGGGTCGAAGTGCTCGACGCGCACCGCGTGGCCATCCGCTTCCGCCCGTCCGATCTGAGCACGTGGGAGTGGCCGGACCAGCCGGTGCCACCGCTCTCGGGTATCGCGGCCGACAAGGTCTCGGCGCGGGGATACGGCTCTGTCGAATACCAACTGCGCCTGCCGGAGGGCCTGGACCCGAACGATCTCGCCGAGGCGCAGCTCCTGGCGGTGCTGTCGGCCAGGGCTGCAGACCAGAAACTGGACTGGCCGGTGCGGAAGACCGCGTGGGACTACCCCCAGACCGATGCCCGCAAGTGGCCCAGCGACGTGCGCATCCGCATCAACGGGCAGCCGATTGGTGAGCTGCAGACGCTGCCCGATGACCCCGCCGACGCCCGGGGGGCGCTCTCGCACCTGCGGCAGTTTCAGCCCGGCTCATGGGGCTACCCCGTCCGCGTGAGCATGAGCGGCGACGCGATTCAACAGGCGCTGGCCGGCACCCGCGCCATCCGCCGCTGGGCCATTCGGTTCGAGGTCCCGCCTGACGCCCGGAATCGCGGCGGGCTGGCCGTTTTCGGAGAGGGTCTGGGGGCCTGGGCGATCGACCCGACGCTGACGCTCACTTTCCATTCCAGACACGATTTGCCCGCGGACTTCACGTCAGATCAGAGCGTCACGGTGCACCGGATCGCCGATCGCCATCAGGTGGTGATTGCCACCGCCGAGCACGGCGGGCACACCTGGCGTTACACCACCACTGACCCGGGGCCGGAGTGGGCCGGCATCGACTGCGACGATCAGGCGTGGAGCCGGGGTAAAGGCGGCTTCGGCCGGCGGGAGACGCCCCACAGCATCATCGGCACCTCCTGGAAGACGGCGGACATCTGGCTTCGCACGGAGGTGAACGTCGAAAAGCCGGCCCTGGTGGAAGCGGGCTTCTGGCGGGTATTCCACGACGAAGACGCGGAGGTTTACCTGAACGGCGTCAAGGTGCTGAGCCTGAGCGGCCATGTCACGGGCTACCAGGACCTGCCGCTCGGCGAAGGGCCGGCATCCCTGCGTGAAGGTCGGAATGTCGTTGCCGTGCATTGCCGTCAGACGGCCGGGGGGCAGAACATCGACCTCGGCCTCACGCTCATACGTCGGCAGGTCGATTAGCCCGTCCCGGTCGCCGCGGCGACCCGCCACGGCTGGTACCGCGATCGTGAACGGGAGACGTGTCTTCGCAGAGGGTCTCGCATGAGGCTTCACGGACTCGATATTGCCATTATCGTCGTCTATCTGCTGGGAGTGAGCCTCATCGGCGTGCTGCTGCGGCGGCGGGCGTCGCGGAGCATCAATTCCTACCTTCTGGGCGGCAACGAGCTTCCGTGGTACTTCCTAGGGCTGTCTAATGCCTCTGGAATGTTTGACATCTCCGGCACGATGTGGCTGGTCACGATCATGTTCGTCTACGGGCTCAAGAGCGCATGGCTGCCGTGGCTCTGGCCGACGTTCAACCAGATTTTCCTCATGATCTTTCTGTCGGCGTGGCTGCGGCGGTCCAACGTGACCACCGGAGCGCAGTGGATCGAAACGCGCTTCGGCCGCGGGCCGGGTGCGCGGCTCTCGCACAGCATCGTGGTCATCTTCGCCATCATCGGCTGCCTGGGGTTCATGGTCTACGGATTTGTGGGGCTGGGCAAGTTTATGGAGGTGTTCATCCCGTGGGAAACCGTCAAACCCTGGATGCCTTTCGAGGTGGCCCCGCAATACGTGCCGCACCTGTACGGCATCGTCTTCACCCTGGCCGCGATCGTCTACACCATCCTGGGCGGGATGGCCAGCATCGTGCTGGCCGACATCGTGCAGTACGCGATCATGACGATCTCGGCCGTGATCATCGGCGGGATTGCCATGTACCATCTCTCCACCGGCTCGCTCCAGGTGCCGCCGGGCTGGACGAGCCCATTTTTCGGCTGGCGCCTGGGCCTGGACTGGAGCGGCATCATCGCCGGGGTGAATGAGAAGATCGCCAGCGACCAGTTCTCGCTGTTCGGGATCGTCATGATGCTGATGCTGTTCAAAGGGGTCATGGCCAGCGCGGCCGGCCCCGCCCCGAATTACGACATGCAGAAGATCCTGGCCACGCGCAGTCCCCGCGAGGCCGCCCTCATGAGCGGCTTCGTCTCCGTCGTGCTCATGCCCGTGCGGTATCTGATGGTTACGGGCTTCGCGGTGCTGGGGCTGCTCTATTACGAGCGCCTCGATCTGCGGGTCGCCGGCAAGCTCGACTTCGAGCAGATCCTGCCCTCGGCGATGAACGAGTTCGCCCCGGTGGGGCTGATGGGCTGCCTGCTGGCGGGGCTGCTGGCGGCGTTCCTGGGCACCTTCGCCGGCACGCTCAATGCCGCCCAGGCCTACATCATGAACGACTTCTACCTCAAGTATTTCCGTCCGGCGGCCGGCCGCCGCGAGGTGAGCCTCGTCGGTTACGCCACCGGCATCGCTATCGTGTCGGTCTCGATCCTGATCGGGATGTTCGCCCGGAGCGCCAGGGACGTGAACGAGCTGCTGCAGTGGATCGTCTCGGGACTCTACGGCGGGTACGTGGCTGCCAACATGCTGAAGTGGTACTGGTGGCGGTTCAACGGACATGGCTACTTCTGGGGGATGCTGGCCGGGATCGCGGCCGCGCTGGTGTTTCCCAAGCTGCACGTGTTCTCGGAAATGCTCCCGCTGTACTACTTCCCGCTGCTCTTCCTGTTGTCGCTGGCCGGCTGCATTGTCGGCACCCTCGCCACGCAGCCCACAGACGACGCGACGCTGATCGGGTTCTATCGCACCGTGCGGCCCTGGGGCTTCTGGGGGCCGATCCACGCGAAAGCCGCGGCCCTCGACCCGTCGCTGGCCAGGAACACCGACTTCGGGCGGGACATGTTCAACGTGGCCGTCGGCACGGCGTGGCAGACGGCGCTGGTGCTGCTGCCGATGTATATCGTGCTGCTGAACGCAGGGGCCGCGCTGGTCGCGGCGGGGGTCGTGGTGGTGACCTCGTACGTCCTGAAGCGGACCTGGTACGATCGACTGGATCGCTGCGACCGCGTCGGTCCGGCCGGCGCGGCAGCCGCCCGCGAGGAAGTGGCAGTGCTCGACCGATGAATCCCGCCCCGTCCTGGTGGGCAAGGCGGACGCCGATGCCGCCGCAGTCCGCGGCCGGTGCGGCATGCGTGCAACTCTGGAGACGCATCATGTCTTTGAAGAACGGATCGGCATCCAGCGGTCTGCTTCTGCTGGTGGCGGCGGGGTGCGTCTCCGGGCCGGCGGAGCCGCTGCGTCATTTCGTGCGTCGCGACGGGGACCGGCTCATGGACGGCCCGCAGGAGTACCGGTTCATCTCGGTCAATATCCCCAACCTGCACTACGTGGAAGACGACATGCGCTTCAGTGAGAGCATGCCGTTCCGCCTGCCGGATGATTACGAGATCAACGACGCGCTCGAGAGTGTTGCGCAGATCGGCGGCCAGGTCGTCCGCACGTATGCCCTTTCCGTGCGGCGCGAGGACGATCCGCCCGGTCTGCCCCGGCACATCCTGGCGCCCGACAGTCTGAACGAGGACGCGTTCCGGGTACTCGATCAGGTTCTGGCCACCGCCCGCCGCCACCAGGTTCGCGTGATCCTGCCGTTCGTGGACCAGTGGAGCTGGTGGGGCGGCCACGCCGAGCTGGCGGGCTTTCGCGGCCGGCCGCCGCAGAAGTGGTGGACCGATGCGCAACTCATTGAAGACTACAAGCAGATCATCGCACGCGTGATCAACCGCCGGAACACACTGACCGGAGTCGCGTATCGCGATGACACCGCGATTCTTGCCTGGGAAACCGGCAACGAGCTCAAAGCGCCGGCGAGCTGGACTTCGCAGGTGGCGGCCTTCATCAAGAGCATCGACCCCAACCACCTGGTCATCGACGGGGCCACTTACGACACGATCCCCGAGGACCGGCTGGAGGATCCGCACGTCGATTTCGTTCAGACGCATCATTACGAGAAGGACCCGCGTCAGATGCTGGCCCGTATCCGGCGCAACGCCGGCCGGGCACGCGGCCACCGGCCGTATCACGTCGGCGAGTTCGGGTTTCTGGGCACGGAGGCGCTTGGCGCGGTGATGGACACCGTCATCCGGGAGCGCATGTCCGGGGCGCTGCTCTGGAGCCTGCGCTACCGCAGCCGCGATGGAGGGTTTTATTGGCATCACGAGCCTTACGGAGGCGACTTTTTCAAGGCGTATCACTGGCCGGGGTTTGAGATCTCGGAGGCGTACGATGAGCGGGGCATGATGCGGCTGCTGCGCAGCAAGGCATACGAGATCCGCGGCCTGACGGCGCCCCCTCTGGCGGCGCCGGGGCCGCCCCGGCTGCTGGCCGTCGGCGCCGGCGGGTCTGTGACCTGGCGCGGCCCGGCGGGGGCGGCCTGCCATGACGTGGAGCGGGCGGAGAGTGCTGCCGGACCCTGGTCGACGGTGGGCACGGGCGTATCGGATGCACAGGTGCAGTACCAGCCGGCGTTCGTGGACGAATCGGCCCAGCCGGGCAGGAGCTACTACTACCGCGTGACCGCCCGGAACCAGGACGGCCGCTCGGCGCCGTCCAACCCCGTCGGCCCGGTCCGGATCACCCACCGGACGCTGGTCGACGAACTCTGGAACGACTCACGGATCTTCCTCAAACAGGGCGCCCTGCAGTTCCGGCAGAATGATGCCCGCAAGACCAAGGAAGACTGCCACCGGCTGTCCGGCGCTCCGGGGAGTGCGATCGTGTATCGCACCCGCGAGGCCATCGGGGCCATCCGGCTCTTCGTATACTCGCCCCCGCCGGCGGCGGGGTCGGGACCTGCCGGCGATACCGAGCCCGCGCCGGCCACGACCGGCCCGCGTCCGGCCGGCGATACCGGGGCATCGGACCTCCGCGTCTCGTTTTCAGCCGATGGCGCGCAGTTCAAGCCGGTCGAGCCGCTGGTGACGCGCACCAGCACGCACGGCGAGAAGGTCTACGGCTTCTGGAAAGCCGACCTCTATGCCGCGACGCCGGGCGCGCCCGGATGTCGCTACGTCATGATCGAGTTCCGGTCCGGTGCACAGTTGGGCAGGGTCGAGGTCGAGTATGGCTCCGTCGTCCGATGAAACGCTGGCCGCGGCGGTCCGCCGGGAGTTGCTGGACGACATTTTACCGTTCTGGCGCTCGAACAGCGTCGACGAGCAGCACGGCGGCTTTATCGGCGAGATGAGCAACGACCTGGTCGCCCGGCCCGATGCGGCCAGGGGCCTGATTCTGACGGCACGGCTTGTCTGGACGTTCTCTGCCG
Source organism: uncultured Planctomycetales bacterium (assembly GCA_964591605.1). Classification (GTDB taxonomy): domain Bacteria; phylum Planctomycetota; class Phycisphaerae; order UBA1845; family PWPN01; genus CAYLLT01. Next base: position 11,354 of record CAZQEN010000015.1, on the reverse strand, counting down.
CCTATCGCTGCACGTCGGCGCCGCAGGACAAGGCTCTGGCCATCCGGGCCTGCGACTGTCTCACGCGCGACTTCCTCGACCCGCAGCATGGCGGGTACTTCTGGGAAGTGACACCGCACGGCGGCATGATCGAGGGCGGCAAGAAGACCTACGGCCAGGCGTTCTGCATCTACGCGCTGTCCGAGTACCACCGCTCCTTCGGGACCGGGCAGGCGCTCCAGCAGGCGATCGACCTGTTCGGGCTTCTGGAACGCCACGCGCACGACGGCAAATACGGGGGGTACGTCGAGGCCCTCTCGCGCGATTGGCAGCCCTGCCGGGACATACGGCTCAGCGACAAGGACATGAACGAGCCGAAGTCGATGAACAACCACCTCCACCTGCTGGAGGCCTATGCGAACCTGCTGCGGGTCTGGCCGGACCCGGCCCTGGCCGGGCGCCTCCGGGCGCTGATCGGGTTGTTTGAGCGGCGGATCCTGAACCGCGAGGGGACCCACTTCAACCACTTCTTCGCCGAAGACTGGTCTGTGAGGTCCGGGACGTATACCTTCGGCCACGACATCGAAGGCAGTTGGCTGCTCTGCGAGGCCGCCGAAGCGCTCGGCGATCAAGAGCTCCTCGTCCGCGCCCGCAGCATCGCGCTGCGGATCGCGCGGGCCGTGCTTGAAGAAGGGCTCGACGACGACGGCGGCGTGTTTTATGAAGCGAAGGACGGCCGGATCATCGACTCGAACAAGGAATGGTGGCCGCAGGCCGAAGCCGTCGTCGGGTTCTACAACGCATGGCAGCTCAGCGGCGAAACTGCCTTCCGTGATGCGGCGGTTCGCTGCTGGCAGTTCATTGAGAACCGTATGGTGGACCGGGTGCATGGCGAGTGGTTCTGGCGCGTCTCGCGCGAGGGAGTGCCGGACACGTCCATGCCCAAGGTGTCCGCGTGGAAATGTCCGTATCACAACGGGCGTTGCTGCCTGGAGATCCTCCGGCGGATCGAGGCCGGCACCTCAGCATGAAAGGATTGACCCGTGCCCGACGAGCAGTTCGATCAGCGTCTGCAGCAGCTCATCGCCGATCACGAGGCGCTGATCCAGCGTCCCAACGAGATCGCCCCCGGCGGCAACGGCGTCTTCGACCGTTACCGGTACCCCGTGCTGACGGCCGAGCACACGCCGCTCTTTTGGCGCTATGATCTGGACCCCCGGACCAACCCGCACCTGATGGAGCGTCTGGGCATCAACAGCGTCTTCAATCCGGGCGCGATTGAGCTGAACGGCAGGATCCTGCTCGTGGCCCGCGCGGAGGGCTGCGATCGCAAGAGCTTCTTCGCCGTCGCCGAGAGCGAGACCGGCGTGGATCGCTTCCGCTTCTGGGACTACCCGGTCGTTCTGCCGGAGACGGCCGAGCCCGACGTCAACGTGTATGACATGCGGCTCGTCAAACACGAGGATGGCTGGGTTTACGGCCTCTTCTGCACCGAACGCAAGGACCCGGGTGCTCCCCGCGGCGATCTCTCCTCGGCGGTCGCCCAGTGCGGCATCGCCCGCACGCGGGACCTCAAAACCTGGCAGCGTCTGGACGACCTCAAGACCGGCTCGCCCCAGCAGCGTAACGTCGTCCTGCACCCCGAGTTCGTGAACGGCAAGTATGCCTTCTATACCCGTCCGCAGGATGGCTTTATTGAAGCCGGTTCCGGCGGCGGCATCGGCTGGGCGCTGGCGGATGGCATCGAACATGCGGTCATCGGGCACGAGCGAATCGTCCACGATCGCAAGTATCACACGATCTACGAATCGAAGAATGGCCTGGGCCCCGCCCCGATCAGGACGCCGGCGGGCTGGCTGCATCTGGCCCACGGCGTGCGCGGCACGGCCGCAGGGCTGCGTTACGTGCTCTATGCGTTCATGACCGCACTCGACGACCCCGCCCGCCTGATCCACGAGCCGGGGGGATATCTGCTGGCTCCCAGAGGGGATGAGCGGGTGGGTGATGTGTCCAACGTCACGTTCTCCTGCGGCTGGGTCGCGCGCCCCGGCGGTCAGTTGTTGATCTACTACGCTTCCAGCGATACCCGCTGCCATGTTGCCGCGACGACGGTCGAGAAACTCGTCGACTACTGCCGTCAGACGCCGCCCGATCCGCTGCGTTCCTTCGCCTGCGTCCAACAGCGCATCGCGCTGATCGAGCGCAACCTGCGGCTCCGGCCGGAGCTCGGCCGCGCGTCGCCGTCCAGATAACCCAAGCGTGGGAGGATCGATATGTGGGTTTTCGCAGGCATCGCATTCATGCTTCTGGCGGCGCCGGCGGCGCCCGAATCGGCCCCGGCTCAGGAGCGCGATCTGTGCTGGTTCCTCCGCCGGCTGCGGACGGTGGATCACCTGCCGATCCTGGAGAATTCGCACACCGCCCTCTCGAGCACCTGGAGCCGGGCCGGGGCCATCAGCGATCCCAACGACTTCAAGCGCATCGAGGGCACGCGGAACATCCTCCTGGACGTGGATGGGCCGGGCTGCATCCATCGGATCTTCACCGGCCGGCTCGGCAGCGACGTCGCGGGGACCCGGATCCAGATCATTCTGGATTCCCAACCGGAGCCGGTCTTCGACATGACCGTCGACGAGTTCTTCGATGACCGCGCCGGCCCGCTGCCTTATCCGCTGGTGTTCCACAAGACCTATCCGGGTACGCTGTTTCCGATCCCATTTGCCCGTCACTGCGTCGTTCAACTGGTCAATCCCGAGCGCAGGAACTGGGGTTGTTTCTGGCAGGTGGCTTATACCATCTACCCCCGTTCCACGCCGGTGCGAAGCCTGAACTGGCCGCTTCAAGAGGCGGAACGTCAGGAACTCCAGGAGGTCTGCCGGACGTGGCTTGATGCGGAGGCAAAACCGCCTCAGCCGCCGCCGGCCTGGACCCTGGAGCGGGTGATGCAACTTCCTGCGGGCGAGACGGCGCGCGTGCAGCTTCCCGGATGTGGAATCGTTCGTGAGTGCCGCGTGGCGGTCGAGCCGGCCGAGCCGGAGGTGCTTCGCGGGCTGCGAATGAGGCTTTTCTGGGATGGCGTGGCCGAGCCCAGTGTGGACGTGCCGGTGGGCTACTTCTTCGGACATGCCGATCACGGCTGCGTCCCGGCCGTGCGCTTCAGCTCATTGCTGCTGGGCGTCACCGAGGACGAGGCGTGGTCGCGCATCCCGATGCCGTTCTCCAAAGGCGCCGTGTGGTCGTTCGAAAACCGATCGAGTCGGCCCGTCTCGAGTCTGCGCCTGCGGCTGGCCGTGGAGAGCCGCGAGCAGTTGCCGCCGGACATGGGCCGCCTGCACGCCACGTGGAGGGAGAAGCGCGCCGCCCAGGCCGATGCCCCCCGTTATGGGGCGTTGAACATGCCCGTCCACATGGTGCTGGAGCGGCCCGGCCGCGGGAAGTACGTCGGCGTGCTCTTGCACGTGGTGTGGCCCCACCAGAAAGAGTGGTGGGGCGAAGGCGACTGGCTCATCTGGACCGACGAGGACGGCTGGCCGCCCAGCTATCACGGCACCGGAACGGAGGAGTACTTTAACAGCGGATGGTCGGCGTTCGACCGCAAGGCCGTGTCCGGCTACGTCGCCACGCGCCCGGGCCACGAGACGGTGTATTCCTTCCATCTCAACGATGCGTTTCAATGGCAGCGCAGCGCCCGCGTGGCCGTCGAGACGGCGGGTTGGGTCGAGGGTGATGAGATCATTCGCCGCGAGCACCCCATCTGGGGTTCCACCGCCTGGTGGTACGCGACGCCGCCCCAGCCGGCCGGCTCGACGCCGGAGTTGATCTCGCCGCGATAGGGATCTCCCCGAATGAGCGCGAATTGCCCGGAATCACCGTGGCTTTGCTCCACCGGTGACATGAGGTAGCATAACACCGCTTGGCGGACATTTCGGTTCGGTCCAGGGGCAGGTCTTGAATGCGGTCGCTCAGCGTCACGGTGGTGCTCTGCTCGGTGGCCATTCTGCTGGCCTCCTGGCTCCTTCGCCGTGATGCCGCAACCGAGAGTTGGCTGCCCTCGCCCGATATTCACGTGACCGCAGCGGGCCAGACACTGGCCTCCCTGGCTGCCGCCCTCCATGACCCGCACCGACTCAGTTACGACCCGCAGACGCGGACGGCCACCGCCCATGCCAGCCTGATCATCGAAGGCGAGTTGGTGCTGGGTCGCCAGGACCAGCCTGAGCTCGGCGAAAAGCTCCAGCTCGCCACGCAGGTGTGCGGAGATCTGCGCATTGAGGTCCGTCCAGGGGGCACGCTTCGTCTCTATCATTCCGCGCTGAGCACGGTCAGCGAGATCCTGTCTGCCAATGCGTGCTCCCGCGGCTATGCCATGTTCGTGGATGGCACGCTGATCATGGAGAACAGCCGGATCACCTACCTGTCGGGCAGCACGAGTCAGGTCCTGCGTGGAGAACGGGCCTCTGCGGACATCCGCAACTCGAGTTTCTCGTACTGCGACGGCGCGGCGCTCACGTGCGCGGGCGTGGACGGCCGGCGGATCCGGATCCAGGACTGCGAGATCCGCTGCAGCGGCAACTGGGGTCTGGTCGCTTCGGGAAAAGCCGGAGCGCCACTGGTCTTGCACAACTGCGTGCTCGATGCGCCGGTCGGGGCCGTCCTGATCGCGGACGAAGGCGCACGCGTGCGCCTGGTTGACTGCGCTCTGGATGAGTCCAAGCTTGCCTTCAGCCGGCAAGGGGGGGAGATCATGCTGGCGTCCACGCGCCGCGTGAAAGTCGTTCGCGGCCCGGAGCGGCAGTGCGCGGCGGGTCTGCGCGTCCGGGCTGTGAGCCAGGGGAATGGACCCCAGGAGGTCTGTGAGGCGCGGACCGACGAGCACGGCGTGGCCGAGTTGGTCCTCACGGACTGGGTTGCCCGACCGGGGCGCAGCCGGCGTGGAAACGCCAATATGCGCGGCCCCCATCGGCTCACCGTTCTGGACGAGACCGGCCAGGTACTCGCAGAAGTGCCGGAAATGACCGCTCGCGGTCGTGATCTCCAGCCAGTCGAGATCATCGCAGGGCAACCGTAAACACGCATGGGGAACGAAGCCCTTATGAGTCGAGTCGGCCGAATCGCGGCGGTGTTCATCCTGCCGGTCTGCCTGGGGGCATGCAGGCAGCAGCAGGAGAAAGCCACCTTGCGGGTCTTTCATGCCGACAGCCTGCTGGGGCCCTTCGGCGCACTGGAGCGGGCGTTCGAGCAGGAGCATCCGGCGGTCGACATCGTTCAGATCCCCACCGGCAGCGTGCTGGCGGTTCGAAAGGTGACCGGCGGCGGAGACTGGTGCGACGTGCTGGTGGTCGCCGATCCGCTGCTGATCCGACAGATGCCTGAGGGTCACGCGGACTGGTCGATCTGTCTGGCCGCCAACGAACTGGTGGTGGCGTATACCAACGCCAGCCGGCGGGCGGCCGAGTTGACCGGGGCGAACTGGTTTGAGGTGCTCACGCGGCCCGAGGTTCGGCTGGGTGCCGCGAACCCCTATCACGATCCCTGCGGCTACTGGACCATGCTCTGCTGGCGACTGGCGGACCTGCACTACCCGCCTGCGGCGGGCGAGCCCATTTCGGCGCGCCTGGAGGCGCGCTGCGGACCACCGCGCGACCGGCGGAGCGATTCCGAGGAGCTGATCGCCCTGCTGGAGTCGGCCGGCGGAATCGATTACGCCTTCGTCTACCGCTCGCAGGCCCTGCAGCACCACCTGTCCTGTCTGCGGCTTCCACCCGAGATCAACCTGGGCGACGTGCGTCACACCGCCGGCTACGCGCGGGCTCGCATCGAGCTGCCCTCTGCAGACGGGACCGGGACCATACAAAAAGAGGGCCAGCCCATCGTCTACGCCGCCACCATCCTGCGCGGGGCACGGCGGCCGGACCTGGCCGAGCAGTATCTTGCTTTCGCCGTCAGCCCGCGGGGCCGGGCCATTCTCGCCGAGCAGGGGCTCACGCCCATGGAGCCGTGGAGCGACGAACCTGATCGGCTTCCGGAGGTCATCCGCACGCATGTGACCACGCGTCCCTGGTCCGCAGCCCCGTCGCAGGCCGTCGGGCCTGCGCGCGGCCAATCCGGGGCTGCTCGCACGGAATCAGGAGAAGGCCATGAGTAAGGCCGATGCGCGCCACGATCCGGGTGTGGCAGGGGAATCGGCTGCGCAGGCGGGCGACGCACCCCACGCCGCCGGGATCGCAACGGACGTCCGGCTGCGCGTGCTGATCGTCGCCGGCGTACTGGCACTCGTGCATGTCGCGCTGGCTCTGGTCTGGCCGCGGTTGACCGATTCGCCCGTGAATCCGGTTCTGCACCTGGCCTGGTTCGTGGCGGATCTGTTCGTGGTCGGCAGCATACTCCTCATCAGCCCTGCGGCGCGCACATGGCCGGCCTATGCCGCGGGCTATGCCGCGATCGTCTGGTTGCTGTGGCCGATGATCCGGCTCATGCCCGAGAATCTGGTTCTGCTGGTGCTGGCGCTGATGGTTTACGGCGGGCTGGCGCGACATCCCTGGCTGAGCGGCTACCTCTTGCTGTTTCTCGTGGCCCAACGGTTTGCCCCCGCTTATCTGTTTCCTGCCTTTCTGCTCGGCGCGCTGCTCTACACAACGCTTCCGCCGTTTGTGACGCTGTGGCGCGGCAAACAGCGTATGCTTCCGCTGATGCAACTGGCCGGGCTGGCGTTACTGCTGGCTCTGCTCCTGCCTGTGCTGTTCTACGTCAGCCAGACGTCCAGCCAGACGCTCCAGCAGCGGCTGCGAGAACCCGAGGTGGCCATGGCCCTGCAGGTCACTCTGCGCACCTCGCTGGTTGCCACGCTCGTGGTGCTCCTGCTGGGGGTACCCCTGGCCTACTGTCTCGTGCGGGTTTCGTTCCCCGCCCGCGGACTGATCCATACGCTGGTGGACCTGCCGGTGGTGGTCCCGCCTCCGGTGGCGGGTCTGCTGCTGCTGGCGTTCGTGGGTCCCAAGGCACCGGCCGGCGAGTTCCTCGAACAGCGGGGGCTGCGATGCTTTGACGCCGAGTGGGGGATTATCCTGGCCCAGATTTTCGTGAGCTCTCCCTTCCTGATCCGCGCCAGCATGGTGGCGTTCGCGGCGATCGACCCGCGGCTCGAAAAGGTGGCCCGCACGCTCGGGGCCGGCAACGGCTCGACGTTCGTGCGGGTGACACTGCCGCTGGCCTGGCGCGGCATCCTCATTGGTGCGGGGCTGACGTGGTTTCGGGCCATGGCTGAGTTTGGCTCGCTCAAGATCCTGGCCAACCGCCCGCGGACCATGCCGATCCTGGCCTACGAGAACTTTCTGGAGTTCGGACAGGCTGAGGCCCGCTCGATCGCCGCTCTGATCCTGATCATGTGCCTGGGGGTCATGGTCGGCATGTGGCTCCTGCGGGCCATGCCCGGCCTGGTGCGGGCGGGAGGCGGCGATGCTGCGGGCTGAAAGACTCCGCCGCCGGATCGGGAAGTTCTTCCTTTCCATTGAGGAGATGCACGTCCCGCGCGGTCAGTACCTGGTCCTGGTGGGTCCGAGCGGCGCGGGCAAGACCATGCTGCTGGAGACGATGGCCGGCCTGCACCTGCCGGACTCCGGGCGGCTCTGGATCGGCGGCCGGGAGCTCACCCGCGAGCCTCCGGAGGCCCGCGGCATCGGCCTGGTCTACCAGGACTGCTGTCTCTTCCCGCACCTGACCGTTCGCCAGAACATCGAATTTGGAGGCTCCTACCGGCGACGGAGGGGAAACCGGCCGGCCCCCACCTGTGAGCAGCTCGCCGAGACCCTGCACATCGGGCCTCTACTCGAGCGCAGCCCCGGCACGCTCAGCGGCGGCGAGCGCCAGCGCGTGGCCCTGGCCCGGGCCCTGGCGTCGGGGCCTCAGTTGCTGTTCCTGGATGAGCCCCTGGGCACGCTCGATCCGGTCTGCCGCGAAAACGTGGCCGCCGAGCTTCGGACCTGGCACCAGCAGTTCGGCATGACGACCATCCACGTGACCCACGATCACAGCGAAGCCCGCGTGCTGGGCGATGCCGTCGGGGTGATGCTCGGTGGCCGTCTGGAACAGATCGGGCCGGTATCAGAAGTCTTCCGCCGTCCCCGGACCCCCGCCATCGCGCGTTTTCTGGGCTGTGAGAACCTGATCGAAGGCGAATCGCAGCCCACCCACTCGCCAGGCGTCGCCGCAGTTCGGATAGTCGGTGGAGGGGAGTTTCGCATAGAATCGCAGTGGCGGGGGCCGATCGTCGTGTGCATCCGGCCGGAGGACATCCTCGTTCGCGCATCGGATGGCCGCGCTGAGAGGTCATCCGGACCGGTGATGCGCAGCGAGGGGACGACTGTCGTCCTGCCCGGCCGAATTCGGGAAGTATCCGACCGCGGCCCCATCGTTCGGATGGAGGTGCTGGCTGACGATCGGCTCTGGGTCGCCATGGTCAGTTCGGCACAGTTCCGTCAGGACGGCTTGAGGCCGGGCAGCGTAGTCGAGCTGGTCCTGCCGGCCGCTGCCCTGCACCTGATTCCGCTGGAGTCCGCGGCTCGACTGCCCGGCTACGCCAACGGCTTCGCCCTGGCGTGAGCTCGCCGAAGTCCGCCGCGGGCCTGGCAGGAGGCCGACCATGATCCAGCTTCTAAGCGCGCTGGACTTCAAGATCTTTCACGCTCCGTTGGTGCCCGTGGCGGGAAGCGTGGACCTGGCGCCCTTCCTGCTCATGGTCGGGCTGCTGACCGTCGCCACGCTCGGTCTGAGGGCCTGCGCGGGTCGGCAGCGGCTGCGGCGCGGCGTGCAGATCGTGTCCACGGCCGCTTTCGTCTTCGGGCTGCACCCCTGCGCGTGCATGGTCCGCGACCTGCTCAAAGGCGTCACCCTCGTCAACTTCGACAACCTGCGGGTGTTCCAGTTGACCATGCTGATTGTCCCCGTGGCCGCGTTCGCCATGGCCTGGGGCCGCGTGTTCTGCGGGTGGGTCTGTCCGATCGGGTTCATCCAGGAGATGGCGGCCCGGCTGACAGGCCCGATGCGGCGGAGCCCCCATCCGCTGCGCATGCGGCGCATCCGCATGGCCCTGGCGGCCGCCCTCCTGCTGGGCACGACCCTGGTCTATACGCTCTGGCGGCCCGCCAACTACGTGGTGCTGCAGGGACTGGGGGCGGGGTTCCTCATCGTGCTGGCCATTCTGATCATGCTCAGCGTGGCGGATGACCGCTGGGAGCGCCGGCTCCGGGTGGTGCGGTACCTGAGTCTGGCCTTCTTCGCCGCAGGGACCCTGCTGGGAATCTACCTGCATGCCGCGTTCTGCGTGCTGTTCGTCAACGATCTGGATACCGCGACGATCATGCTCTTTGTCGGCGTCACCGCCGCCTCGCTGGTGTTGTCGCAGGCCTGGTGCCGTTTCCTGTGTCCGGAAGGGGCGCTGCTGGGGCTGCTCACGCGGCTGAGCGGCTGGAAGATCCGGCTCGATGCCGCCAGGTGCTCGAGCTGCGATACGTGCCGGAAGGTCTGCCCTGTGGAGGCCATCGAGCTGGGCAAGGTCGATGAGCGCTCGTGCCTGTACTGCTGCCGTTGTGTCGATCAATGCCCGACGCAGGCCCTGGCCATGGCCGGCGCGGGGGCGGGGGTAAGGGAGGATTCGCTGCTGTCGTTGCCGGTGGTGGAGGGAGATGTGAGATGTGAGAACAAAGAGCCGCGCGGCTTTTAGCCCGCGCGGTTCTGCGGACGCGATGAACGCCGCGGCAGGTGAGACGTGAGATGTGAGAGGTCAGACATGCCGAAGCGCTCAACATCTCACCTCTCACATCTCACCTCTCACATTTCAATGCTGGCAGTCGGGCTGGTGCTCCTGAGCTCTGCCTGTCGCCGGGAAGCGCCGGCCACGGCGCCGGCCGCAGCGCCCGTCGATCGCCGGCAGTTTCACAGCCCGCTGGCCATGGCCGGCTGGCCCGAGCCGGGGAGCTGGCCGCAATTCGCCCATGACCCGCTCCATACCGGGCGGGCCGACGTCGATCTGGGTTCCGGCGAATTGCAGCAGGCGTGGGAATTCCGACCTGGGACGCATGTGTGGGAATATCAGCCCGGTTACTGCGTCTGGTCCTCTCCGATTGCAGGCACGGTGGGAGGGCGGCCCCTGATGATCGCCGGCTGCTACGACCGGAGCGTCTACGCCATTGACGCCCGCACCGGCCGGTCCGCCTGGCAATTCCAGCCGGGCGACTGTGTCTTTGCCTCGCCGGCTCTGGCGCAGGTGAACGGCCGCGCCCTGGTCTTTCTGGCCTGCGTCAACCGCTCGCTGTATGCCGTGGATGCCATGAGCGGGCAGCAGGTCTGGTCGTTCGAGACCCGTGCCTGGTCGTTCACGACGAGCCCCAGCCTCATGTCCTCGCCCTCGGTGGTGCAGCACGGGACGAATACGCTCCTGGTGGCCGGCGTCTGGAACAGCGATCGTGCCGGAGGTCACACCCCTCCGTCCGGCGAGGTGGTGACCCTGGATGCCCAGACGGGCCGGCTGCGATGGCGCCGACGCCTGGGAGGCACGCCGGTCACCTCGCCGGCCGTGGCCCGCCTGGGCGGGGAAGTGGTCGTCGTGGTCAGCACCTGGGATGGGCGGGTCTGCTGCCTGAGCCTCGAAGACGGAGCGGTGCGATGGGAGGCCGTCCTCAATGAGGAGACGCGGTCCTCGCCCAGCATCGGATGGGCCGGGGGGCGGCCCCTCGTCTTCATCGGAACACGGCTGCACAGCGTGATGGCCCTGGATGCCGGTTCCGGGAGACGGAGCTGGAGAGTGCAGACGGGATACTGGGTGGATTCGACCCCCGCGTGGTGGACCACCGGAGAAGGAAGGACGTCGGTCGTCGCCGGGAGCTATGACCGCTCGATTTACGCCTGGAGTGGCGAGAGCGGCAGGGAAGACTGGCATTACACCACCGGAAACTATGCCTATGCCTCGCCGGCCGCTGCTACTCTTAAAGGGCAGCCCGTGGTGTGCATGATGTCCTGGGACGACCACCTGTACCTGTTGGACGGACGGACGGGCCAGGCCCTCTGGCGTGCCAGGAGCGGGCCGTTGCTGTGGTCCCACGCCTATCAGGGTGACAGCCTGTGGGCGTCGCCGGTGGTGGCCCGCCTGGGGGGCGACCCGATGGTCTTCTTTGCCGCAGGCGACGGAAGCATAAGGGCTTACGCACCCCGGGGAGCGGCAAGGATGGAGGCAACCACGTCAGGGGCATCGGCACCGGAAGGCGGCTCCTGAGCGGGAATGCGGCACCGCCCGGCCGCATCGACCCCCAAGGGGTCCGTGACAGCCTGGGCGGGGTGGCATGCAACGCCGTGAACTTTCCCTGCTTATGCCGCGGCGCAAA
>CAZQEN010000014.1:0-44635 GCA_964591605.1 uncultured Planctomycetales bacterium | reverse complement strand
TCACACTCCCGTGCTCGCCCCAGATCTGAAAGCCTTCCTGAAAGTCGCCGCGCACGGCGATGGTGAGGTCAAGCAGGCCCGTTGCCCCATCGGCGAAGTCGACGCCGATAAACCAGCAGTACGCGCCGAACTTCTCCACCAGCCGGGCCCGCACGCTGACGATCTCGCCGCCCAGGAACCGGGCGGTATCCACGATGTGGCTGCCGTGCGTGAGCATGAAATAGCGGCGTTTGTCTGCCTTGGGATTGCCGTCCGGCCGGCGGGCCTGCGCGCTCGTCACCGGAATCGGCTGCAGGTTGTCCGTCATCGTGTAGCGGTACGTCGAATCGCAGTACCACGCCTTCATCGCGAGCCGCTGGCCCATTTCCTCGTGAATGAACCGATGCGCATACTGGATGCCGGGGTCGAAGCGCTTCATGTTCCCCATCATGAACACGAGCCCGCTCTTGTCGACCTGGAGCTTGAGCTCCTCGCATTCCTCGATGCTCACACCCAGCGGCTTCTCGCACAGTACGTGCTTGCCCGCGGCGATCGCCTTCGCGGCCATGGGGACGTGAAACTGATCGGAGACGGCGATGATCACCGCTTCCACCTGCGGATCGGCCAGCATCTCGTCGTAGCTCGCGTACGCCTTTCGCGGCTCATGGACGGCCGCCATCTTCGTCCGCAGATCATCGGCCAGGTCGCAAATCGCATACAACTCGCAGTTCCGCGCCTTGCGGCAGGCGTCGAAATGCGCGAACTGTGCGATCGGCCCGCAGCCGAGCATGCCGACACGAAGAAGGCAATTCTCTTTCTCGATGGACATTCTTAATCCTGTCCGGAAGCCGGCGGCTTGCCGCACAACGTGCTATTGCGTTTTCGGCATCACAGTTTCGATTGTTTGCGCTAGGCCCGGCCTTCAGGCCGGGTTTTGCTTTTCATGCGCTTCAGCACTCGGCGGGTGCTGAAGCGGAGCGAGAATCCCGGTAAACCGGGATTGGATGACGCTCGAACCTCGTAGACCCGGCATAAATGCCGGGCCTAGCGCCCGCAGAACGAAACAATCTCACGTGGTGCTATCAAGTGACCTCTCCGGGATAGCGCTGCTTCAGCGCTTCTTTGAGCGCTTTGTATCCTTTCCGATCGGCGATCGTGGCCAGCGTCGTCGGCTGTTTTTCGAGCGGCACGCCGCGGAGTTCGCCGCTGCGGTGGACGTCGAGCGCCTGCATCATGGCCTCGGCGCCGACCTTCGGATCGGGCCGGCCCTGGGCGTTCTTGATCGAGTTGATGGCCGAGCCGGCCAGGAACAGGATGTTTTCGCTGATGCCCCGCTGCTCGGCGTCGGCCAGGTTGGCGCAGATGTTGCCCTGATCGAGTCCGCCGGCGCGGGCGATCATCGTGGGGTTGATTCCGGGCAGCGGCATGGTCAAAACGCGTTCCGATGCCTCCCATTCCTGGCCGTAGGGGTAAATGAACGGCGCGCCGCGCCGCACCGGGGCGGTCTGGCGGAAGTCGATACCGTCGAGCCGGGCGAGCAGGTCGATCACCTCGCGCCAGATGCTCCAGGTGCGCGTGGCGATTCCGGCGTTGTGGCCGTAGATGGCGGGGGGATTGGCGAGCTTCTTCGTGGCCTCCCGCACCATGCGGACGGCCCCGCCCGCGAAGGTTTCGCTGAACATCACGCCTGTCGCGCCCGCATCGAGCACAACGTGAACCGTCTCGAGGATCTCGTGCGGTGCTCCCGTGATGTGCGGTGCGAAGATCAGGCCGAGGCTGCCGCGCGCCGCTTGCGATCGCTCGATCCCCGCCACCGCCCGCTTCACGCGCTCCTTCACCGGCGAATAATCGAGGTTCGGGTAGAGGTTCTCGTCCTCCTTGATGAACAGGAAGAGCGGGCACCTGGACGCATCCTCGACCAGATCGCCGACCTGCTGCGGGGTGATGCCGGTCGTCGGCTTGAGGATGGTGCCGAAGGCGGGCTGATCGGCGGCGAAACCGGTGCGTTTTCGATTGCCCTTTGGCCCGTACGCCGGCCCGGGGAAGGTGCGGATCACCTTCTCGGGGATCTCCAGATGCACCAGCCGTGCATCCTGGTTCTCGAAGACATCGAAGATGATCGCATTGGCGGCCGTGTGCATGATGTCCGTCGAGGTGAGATGCCCGTCGGGCTGCAGCAGCATCTTGAGCGGAAACGCCATGTGCAGCAGGCCGAGCCGGCCCGTCGCGTCGAACGCATCGATGCCCGCCACTTTCCCGGTGCACTGCTCGATGAGGGAGCCGGGTTCGATGTGCTTGGTTCCGCTCGTGGCGTGGTAGGCGATCTCGTGGACCGCCTGCTGGAGGGTCATGGTGCGCAGAGAGAAGAAGTACGTCGCCACGAGGTAGTCGTCCCAGCGGGGCGTGGGGTTTTCGGCGAGCCGATCCGTGACGATCCGGCGGAGCATCACCTCCCGGGCGTCGCGGTCATACCAGAGCGTCTGCAGCGTCCTGTCGTCGAGTGTCTTCATAAACCTGGTTCCATATCCCGCGGGCATGGACCGGCCGCTTTCATGCCGGTCAAACGCGGGCGGATGCAAGTCTATGGGCTTCTCGTCGACTTGCAAGTATACATCTTGCGGGCTGGGCGCAGTGGGGAACGTGCCGCGCGTGCGGTGTGCAGATCGTATGGCTCGTCTGCCTTGATCCGCAGCGCGCTCCAGAGATGACCGCAGTACGAAATAGCCGCCAAGAGGCACAAAAAGCACAAGAGAATTCACTTCTCGTGCCTTGTGTGCCTCTTTGCGGCTGTCCCGTCGGCGTGCAGCTCTTTCGGACGGGCCATAGGTCGCGCCCGGCGGTCAGGCGCTGTGTGGGCGGCGAGTATCGCGCCCCGCCCGCATTCTTCTGTTGAGTTCGAGCGGATGCGGCGCGGACAGCGCCGGGCGTGCTCTCACGCGCGCCCGGCATCCTCCAGTTCCGCACGCTCCTCGAGTGTGGCGAGCTCCCCTTGGGCATCCGCACGGACGCCGGCGAAGCTCGCGCTCTGCTGGCCGGCGGTCTTGCCCGTGGCGGAGGCTTCGTGGCCCGCCTGAATGGCGGCCGCTCGCGCCTTGCTGCGGGAGGCTCGGGCAGCGCCCGAGGCCATGCCCCCCTTCCGCCCCGCCTCACGGGCTTCCTCGGGCGTGAACTTGTGGGCCTTGCCCTGTTCGTGCGCAGCTCGGCCGCCTTCGCTGGCGATATCGCGCTGGCGTTGCGGGTCCATGGCCGCGAAGCCGCGGCTCGATTTGGCCGGTTTGACTTCCTGACCATTGCTCGGCGCCTGGTCCTGTTTTTCGTTCCTGCTCTGCGGTTTTTCTGGCATGGATCCTTCTCCTGCCCAGGGTACTGGGGAGAATGAGTACACTGTCTGAGCGGCCGTCCATCGCAGGCCCGACCCGCGGGTCGGATCGCCTGTGGAGACAGACGGCGCATGACACGTCATCAGGTGATCGGGCGGTATGAACTGGCGTCGTGCGTGTGGAATCACCCGAGCGAGCACGCCTCGTGCGACTATCCACTTATAGGTACTGCCGCGCTTCAAAGTCAACGCGGGGTTGCCTGAAACCGGCCATTTCCGGCCTTCCTGCGGCCCGGCGCGGGCTTTTCCCCCTCATCGAACCGTGCGAGCGAGCCAACAAGGGGGGTCGCCGGGCGGCCCGGGAGGCGGCGGGTCACGGGTCACCGCTGCTCCCAGTAGGGGGTCCTGCCGAAGTCGCGGTAGAGGCCCTCCGCCCAGGACTTGCTCCTCAAGTCGGGCCAGCGGTCCTCCCTGAATCGGTGCGACTTCAGGTTCTCCAGGCAGCATTCAACCACGTATGCTGCGTTCGGATCGCCGTTCGGCGCGAATGAGAACATCTGCACCGGCAGTGCCACATGATTCCTGCGGCGGTCCGTCCGCGTCACGCTCGTACTGCGATCGAGCTGCAGCACGATCAACGCGATGTCGCCTGTGCGGCGATCGGCCAGGATCTCCTCGACTGCGCCGAGTTTCTCGCCGTTGCTGGCGTGCGTCACGGCATGTCCGAACATTTCGACGTTCGCTTTCAGCACGACCGCCCTGGTCGCCTGTTGGGGACGCCCCTGGGTGATGAGTCTCGTCGGCGCAGGCGAAACGGGCTCTCCCTGCAGGCTGGTCGCGGACTCACGCTCCCAGTAGGGCCGCAGGCCGTAGTATGCATGCAGATCGCGGGCCCAGCGCTCGTCGGCCATGTCGGGCCACTGCGCCGCGTCGAAGCCTGCCGCCCGGCGGAGACGCTCCCTGTCCATCTCCAGGGTGAGTTTCTGATTGTCTGGCGTTGACTCTCCGCGGCCATCGCGGGCCAGGGCCTGCCAGGGGACGGCGAAGAGCCGACTGTCGAGCTGGAGGAAGCGGCCGCAGTCGATGACGGCATAGGCAATCCGACGACGGTTGACGTCGACGGCCAGATCCTGAATCAGGCCCAGATGCTCACCGCCGGTCGTCCGCACCTCCTGGCCCAGGACCTGGCTGGCCCGGATGAGCTGAAAAGGTTGTGAGCCGGGACGGTTGGCGTGCGCCGATGCGTCGAGGGTGGCCGGCTCGACCCCTCCCGCGCGATCAGCGGCCATTCCTCGCGCATCCAGGAGCAACAATCCGGCGATCAAGCCGCGGATGAGCAGCCTGCACATCGACTTCTCCCTTCAATCGGGACAATCCATGTCCGTTGGGCGTCCCCATGGCGGGTTCGCTCCGGGTGGCCCTGAATTGAGCGGAATTCGCGCGTCCTGCGAGTGCTGAGTCACGGGCGTGTCGTACGTCGTGCTCAGAATACAGTACGAATCAGGCGGGGGGATGGTCAAGGCGGAGGCGAACCTCAGCAGGACATTCTATCACGTGAAGTTTTATAAAAATCATCTTCAATGGATGATCCGCGTCAGATAAGGCCTCGCCTGACACGTCACGATGCCGCTTCAAGGCTCTTGCCGGGGGCTCGAACGATCCGCGGCCGGGTTCGGTGGGGGTCAGATGCCCCCGCCCGTTTGGTCGGGGCGGGAGCCGTCGGTGGGGGGTGGAGACGGCGCCTCGGCAGGGGCGGTCGCAGCCACCGCTCCGGGGGCCGTGGCGGACTCCGCCAGGCCGAGCTTTGTTTCCGTCCACGACGCGCGGTCCGGGTCGAAATGGCTCAGTGCGGTGCGCAGGAATGGCCGCATCTTCGTCGAGATGTAGTTGCTCACGCCCTGCTGGGTCATCGCTTCGAGCGTTTTGGCATAGCTGGTCAGGATCTTCTCGCCGACCAGATCGGCCCCGGTCTGGCCGAAGGCGAGCACAACGCCGATGCCGCGTTTTCCCATGTCGGCCACATCGACGGCCATCGCGCCGCTGAGCCGTTCGAGCGAGATGTTCTCGCGGCTGGCCAGGGCATTGAGTCGAGTCCACAGATCGTCCAGGCGCGGGACGAGATTGGTCGCTTTCGAGAACATCTGGCGGTAACTCTGCGTCATGTCGGAAGCCAGGCGCGACAGCTCCTCCCGTGAGAGGGGCGGGGTGTCAACCACGGACGCGCTGCGGCGCGAAGCTTCCTGCACCGCGGCGAGCAGATCGGTGAGGCCGTTGATCTCAGTGTGCTTGGGAATCACGCCGTTGTTCTTGAGCTGCTCGACCAGCCGATTGAGGAACACCGTGCTTCCGGCGGCGGCGTCACCGGCGAGGGCGAAGACCCACAGGGGCGAGACGTGCATCGCGAACAGCCCGGCCGTCTCGAGCGCGCTGCCTACGACCTTGCGCTGCATGAAATCGGGAGAACCGGCAGCGTCGGCCGAAGCGCTGCCCGGCTCCGGGGGGATCTGGGCGATCTGCTCGGTGACGAAGCGCTGCATGTCGCCGATGAAGAACTTGTAGAACGTCGAATCGCGAACGGTGTCCGGAAAGAGCGACTCGGTCAGCAGCGCGCCGGTCCCGCTGGCTACGGCGGCGAGGGAGCGGATGGTCCGCTCAGGAAGCGACAGCATGTAGCCGAACTGCCGGCGGATGGCGTTGATCATCTCGTCCATGGGAAACCTCTCCATTCTGGGCCCGGGTCTGCCGGGTGTGTCCTACGATCTGCGTCCAGTGCTCCCGCGATTCGATTTTGGCGGCCGGCGTGCCGCGCCATCGGACTTTTCGGCGAGTTGCTCGATTCGCTCCAGCAGCTTCCGGGCGACGGCCGCCTTGCTCCCGCGGATCGGCGCGCTCCACCCCGCGGCGGGTGAGAATAACTCGACGGTCGCCTCGTCGGAACCGACGTTCTGCGGGCCGTTCAATACGATGAGGTCGCAGTGCTTCCTATGCAGCTTACGCTCGGCCTTGGTGCGTGGATCGTGGTCTTCCATGGCAAATCCGACGAGCAGGCGGCGGCCCTTGATCCGCCCGAGGGCGGCGGCGATGTCCTGCGTGGGCTCCAGGAGCAGGCGGAACGGCCGGGTTTTCTTGGGCAGTTTGAGCTTTTCACGCCGGGCGGGGCGGTAGTCGCACACCGCCGCGGTCATGACGGCGGCGTCGGCACGCCGGAAGGCCCGTTTGCAGACCGCTGCCATCTGGGCCGCCGTGGTCACGTGCTCAACGGTGACGCCCGGGGGCGGTGGGAGGGCGACGGGCCCGCTCACCAGGGTGACCCGGTGGCCGCGACGGGCGGCCTCACGCGCGATGGCATACCCCATCTTCCCCGTGGAGGGGTTGGAGACGAATCGGACCGAATCGAAGTACTCCCGCGTGGGACCGGCCGATATCAGGATTCTCACCGGCGCTTCTCCTCTTCAGCTCACGTCCGAGGCACGGGGATAAGAGCCCAGCACGTTCAGCCGCAGGCAGTGCAGCCGGGCGGACTCGAGGGCGCTCTGGAGCGACGGCTCGCTCTGATGGCCTTTCACGTCGGCGAAGAAGTAGTACTCCCAGTTGCGTTTCTTGCTGGGGCGCGATTCGATGAACGACATGTTGATGCCGGCCTGGCGGAACGCGTCGAGCACGTCCACGAGCGTGCCCGGGCGGTCGTTGATCGTGAACACGATCGAGGTCTTGTCATCGCCGGTGGCTTTCGCGGACTCGCGGCCCACGACGAAGAAGCGCGTGACGTTGTTGGCGTTGTCCTCGATGTTCTCGCAGATGATCTTGAGTCCGTACAGCTCGGCGGCCAGGGTGCTGCCGATCGCGGCGGCGGATTCCTCGTCGCGGGCGGTTTCCGCCGCCTTGGAGCTGCTGGCGACCGGGATGGTTTTGCCCAGCAGGTTGGTTTCGCTCAGCCAGCGCTGGCACTGGGCGAAGACCTCCGGCTTGGAGTAGACGCGCTGCACCTGCTCCAGCGGGCAGCGGGCCAGCAGGTTGTGGTGGATGGAGCGGTTGATCTCGGCACAGATCTGCACGTCGGTCTCGATGAGGGCGTCGAGGGTGTCGATGACCCCGCCGCCGACGCTGTTCTCGATGGGGACGATGCCGAAATCGGCGTGCTCGCGTGAGACCTCGTCGAAGACGCCGCGGATGTGGGTGACCGGCTCGTACTCGACCGACGAGCCAAACTTGCCGACGGCAGCCAGGTGCGAGTAGCTGCCCTGGGGTCCCAGGTAGCTGATGCGCAGCGGTCGTTCGAGCATGAACGAGCCGCTCATGAGCTCGCGGTAGATGGCGACGAGCGTCCGGTCGGGCAGCGGTCCCTGGTTGGCGGCCCGGATCTTCTCAAGGACGGCCTTCTCACGGTCGGGGGAATAGATGGGGGCGCCGCCGGCATTCTTGATCCTGCCGATCTCGACGACGATCTCGGCGCGCCGGTTGAGCAGCGCGACGAGCTCTTCGTCGACCAGGTCGATCTGTCGCCGGAGTTCATCCAGGTTCATGCGGCTCCCATTCTAAGTAGGAACGCAAAAAGATTCACGCAGGGCGGCATGGGCAATGTACTCATTGCCCGCGCGAAAGGGTCGCGGGCAATCCGCATCGGCGATTGCGAATGTCCCGGCGCGCCGGGACCGATACCACCCACCTGCCACTGAATTCTGGGTGCATGCGTAGCGGGCCAGCCCGGATCAGAAGTGAACGACGAGGATCGAGCGGCGAGCCGATGACCAACAGCCCTGGCTTTGCGCGGGGGACCCGTCAGGCGTCAGCATACGCCGATGGCTCGTTCTGGTCGATTTTCAGACCGGCCGTGATCGGCCCGTGGTGGTTTTTCGAGACCCGGACGACGAGATAGCGATCCGAGAAAACCTGGGGTCCGACGCGGATTCGGAGCTCGACGGGCTGATCGACGGTCAGCGGAAGGGGCCGGTGGGAGGTGATCCGGGCTCCGCGGATGCTGATTTCGAGACACTCGACTGGAAACTCCTTGTCGCGGGCGGCCAGAACGGCGGGCAGTCGGCAGGTGAACCGGGCAGAAGAGCGGCGTTCACGACCGGCGGCGCCCCGCCCGACCGGGCGGAACTCCCTGGTGTTGATCAGTTCTCGAATGGATCGACTTTCTTTCACGGTTTGCATGGCCACAGCCACACTTTCTCAGCCATCGCTCCTGGTTGCTCCGAGCCGTCCGGCCGGGCGGGCCTGTGGCGGGGCCTGACCCGCGACCCACCGGACCGGGCGTTTTACGAGCGTCCGGCGCCGTGGGGCTTCCTGCGAGCGGGCGTCAGGAGTCCGCCGCGCCCGCCGGCTCACTCGTCCGAAGGCCCAGTTGCATGGAAATCGGCCCTTCGCGGTTCTGCGAAATACGCGCCACGACGAAGCGGTCCTGGAAGTTCTGCTCTCCGATCCGGATCTTGAGCAGCACGTCGCGCTGCAGCGCGACGGGCAGCGGTCGCATTGAGCTGATGCGGGCACCTATCGTGCTGATCTCCTGGCATTCGACGGGGAACTCCCGGCCGGCGACCATCAGTACGGCCGGCAGCCGGCATTTGAAGCGGTCGGTCGTGCGGCGATTCCGAACCACGCCTCCGCGGCTCGTCGGCAGCAGCTCCTTGAAATTCAGGAGTTCTCGGATCGGTCGGTGCAGCATTCAGAAACCCATAGATAAACAACCATGTCGGTGTCATCGGTTATTGGGATACCCGCGTTCAGGAAACTCCCGGCAGGGTGTGCTCCGGGTCCGATATCGGCGGCGCCGGGTCGCCCCGAAACGCTCACGCCGGAGCGAAGCTGTCGGGCAGGGTGGCCGAAAATAGATTACTGAGGACCCCGGACCCGTCGGGCCGGGTCCGGTAGGGCCGCGGGTAACCTGCCATGGCACAAGAGTGCGACGCGCTGACACCTCCTGCCGAGACCGAAGCTCTGCGCCTGATCTCGGTGGCCCGCGAGCAGGGCCGCCCCGATTCGTACACGGGCAAGCGGCGATGGACGCGTTACGCGCTGGGGGTGCGGCTCGAGGTGACCGTCAACCCGGACAAGCTCGGGCACACCTGGCTGGCGCGGACGCATAACATTTCGGGAGGGGGGCTGGGCTTCTGGTCGAATCAGCAGGTGGCCAAGGGCACCGAGATCTGGCTGCGTGAGTGGTCGGAGCAGCCCGGCGGAACGTGGGTGCCGGCACGAGTGACCTACTGCACGCTGGGGATCGGCGGGTATCTGGTGGGGGTCGCGTTCAGCGCGCCGTGTCAGCCCGACTCTCTGCTCAACAACAGCTACGTGGCTTCGATCGATGAGGGGATGGTCGGCCACGTCCCGGTGGGGCTCCTGGCGCCGTGTCGCTCGATGGCCGCACAGTGCGCGTTCAACAGCGCGCTGGCCGGGGCGGCGGCGGTGGCGCTGGGAACGCACGTGGCGATGGTCTTCGGTTTGAATGTCGCGTGGACGCCGCTGGCCAGCCTGATACTCTCGCTGGTCCTGGGGGCGTTCCTGGGCTCGCAGATGCTCCGGCGCGAGTCGAAGTTTCTGAAGGTGTTGCGGACGGCCGTCGCGGAGCTGTCGGCGGGGACGCCCGGCACGATCCGGCTCCCTCCCGCCTCGTCCCATGAGCTGAACCAACTGAGGGATGCGGTGCTCGAGCTGGGCAGCAAGTGGCGGCGTCAGGAGGACGCCGAGCGCCTCCAGAGGCAGCGGCTCGAAGAGCTGGCCCGGATCAAGAGCAATATCCTGTCCACCGTTTCGCACGACCTGCGGACGCCCCTGACGTCGATCCTGCTCTACACGCGGATGCTGACCGAAGAGCTCGACAGCATGCCGCGGGAGGATCAGCTCCGCTTTCTGGGGATCATCTCGGACGAGTGCACGCGGCTGTCGCGTCTGCTGGACGATCTGCTGGAGGTTCAGCGGCTCGAATCGGGGCGGGTGGAATGGCACATGGAGCGTCAGGATCTTTCGAGCACGATCCGGTCGATGGCTCACGTGTTTGAGGCGATGGCCCGCGGCAATTCGATCGAATTCACGGTTGACTGCAGCAAGAACTTGCCACCTCTTAACGCCGACGCGGACAAGATCGCCCAGGTGATCAGCAACCTGCTGTCGAACGCGATGAAGTACACGCCCGCCGGGGGGAAGGTGCATCTGAGCGCGCGGGCCCGGGCTGATCACATCCTGATCAGCGTGAGCGACAACGGGCCGGGCATTCCGCGCGACAAGTGGGATCAGATCTTCGATCGCTTCTCCCAGCTCTCGAACCCGGGGACGCGGGAGATCGCGGGCGTGGGCCTGGGGCTGTATATCGTCCGGGAGATCGTGCAGCGCCACGGCGGGCGGGTCTGGGTGGACAGCGAGCTGGGGCGCGGGTCGGACTTCTACGTGTCGCTGCCGCTGGAGGTGATTCCCTCCGATCCAGCGTCCCGCCGGGACGATGCCTCGCCCCCGCGCCGGGTGGTGTTCTGCGACGCCGACCCCGAACTCGCCGCGGTGGTTGCCCAGACGCTGCGCCTGGCCGGATTCGACGTGCAGGTCGTGCATTCGGCGGGGCGGCTGCTGGAACGGCTGTCCCAGGGGGCAATAGACGTGGTGGTCACCGATGTTCTTCTTCCGGACATGACGGCGCCGGATCTGCTCGATGCGCTGGCTGGATTCGACCGGCACGCCTTCCAGCTTGTGCTGCACTCGTACGAGGACCCCGATCTGCCGATGAGTGAGGAGGTATCGAGCATCTTCCTGCGCCGGCCGGCCTCGAAGGAGGAGCTCATTCAGACGGTGAACCTGGCCCTGCAGAAGAAGCGGGCGCCCGGCGGGATCACCATCCTCATGGTGGGCGGGGACGACGGCGATTCGGAGCCGCTGCGGCAGGTGCTGTCCGGGCGGGGCCATGCGTGTGTGGTCGTCCTGGGGATGGGGGCGGCGGCCAACTGGTTGTCGAACCACCGGGCGGACCTGGTTTTGGTGGACAAACGGGCGCTCGGGCTGGGTTGGGCGAATCTATCTCTCCTCGAACACTCGAGGGATGCGAAGGACTTTCGTCTGGTGGTGTTGTGCGACGCCGTTTGCCGGACGGACCGGCGTCTGGCGGACATGCACGGCGCCAGCGTGGTCGTCTGCACGCCCGGCGCCGAGTCTGCGGCGGCCGAGGCCATTCTGGCCCCGGCACCGCTGCCGGTTGCGGAGCCTCAATCATGAAAAGAATCCTGATCTGTGATGACGAGCCGCACATTCTCGAGGGCCTTCGCTACCTTCTGAGAGGGGCGGATCGGACGATCGAGATGGCACGTAACGGAAAGGAGGCGCTGCAGCGGATCGCCGTCCAGATTCCGGATCTGCTGATCACCGACATCATGATGCCGGAACTCAGCGGACTGGAAGTGGTGGCCCGCCTCCAGAAGGACCCGGCGACCAAGCAACTGCCGATCATCATTCTGACCGCCAAGGGGCAGGCGCAGGATGCCGCCATGGCGCAGGAGGTATGGGGGGCGGCGGTGATCGCCAAGCCCTTCGAACCGCAGAAACTCAGAGAACTGGTCACCATTACCCTCGAGAACGGCCAATGCCCGCAGCCCAGCTACACGTCGTAACGCCGGATCTTCTGGCCGAGTTCGTCCGAGCCGATCCGCTGCGCGCCGCGTTCGAGCGGATCGCCCAGATCGCGGGGGCCGAACTGCAGGTCAGCGAGGCCGGGTACTCGCCGCCGCATCCGGCAGGCGTCGTCCCGCCGGCGGCGGGTGAGTGGCCGGTTCGCTACAACGGACAACCGGCCGGGAAGGTCTTTTATCAGGCACTCGATGCGGGCCGGGAAGATGCGTCGCGGTTCATCGCTTCCGCGTCGCTGGCTGCCGTCGACCAGGCCGCAGCCGCGGTCAGCGGCCTGCTGGAGCACCTGCTGGAGCGGGAGACGGCCGTGTCCGACCTCGCTGAGGCGCTGGTCACGGGCTACGAGGAGCTCAACGTTCTCTACACGCTGCTGCCGAACATCGCCACTCGGGTCAACGCCCGGCAGGTGGCCGAGGTGCTGGTGGAGCAGGCCGCCCAGACGCTCCACTGCGACCGGGTGTCGCTGCTCGCGCTGGACGAAAGCGGGGCCAACCTCAAGGTCCTGGCCTCACGGGGGCTGCCGCCTGAGCTGAGCGACGTGGTGATCCCGATCACCGGTTCGATCGCAGAGCACGCGCTGCTGGAAGAGGACCTTCTGGTGGTGAACGACCCGCAGGATCGGCCGGAACTCAAGAAACGTTCGCGGGGCCAGTACGAGGGGGCGGCGTTCGCGGTGGCGCGGGTGCCCCTGCGGGCCCAGGGGCAGGCGGTGGGGGTGCTGGCGGCGACCGAGCGGCGGGGATCGTCCGAGTTCACCGCCCGAGACCGAAAGCTGTTAGAAGGATTTTCCGCCATGGGGGCCTCGGCGCTGCTCAACTGCCGGCTGCATGCGGCCATCAACCGGCAGATGATGAGCACCATCCAGGCGCTGGCCTGTGCGGTGGACGCCAAGGACCAGTACACGCACGATCATTCCGGGCGGGTTTCGCGGCTCTGCCTGGCGACCGCGCGGGCCCTGGGCGTCAAGGATGACGCGACGTGCCGCGAGATCGAGCTGAGCGGGCTCCTGCACGATATCGGGAAGATCGGGATTCCGGATGCCATTCTTTCGAAGCCCGACCGGCTGACCGCCGAGGAGTTCGAGGTTGTCAAGGGACACGTGCGGATCGGCGCGGGGATCGTGGGGAAGGTGCAGGGCCTCGAGCAGGTGGCGGAGGCAATTCTGCATCATCACGAACGCTACGACGGACTGGGTTATCCGGACGGCCTGTCGCGGGAACAGATCCCGCTGGCGTCCAAGCTGATTGCCGTCTCCGACACCTACGATTCGCTGACCTCGGACCGGGCCTACCGAAAACGCACGACCCGCCAGAACGGGCTGCACGAACTGAACCGCTGCAAGGGAATGCAGTTTGACCCCGCCATCGTGGAGGTGTTCAGCGCGGTCGTCGAGCGGGAAGAGCCGGACACGTGATCCGGGTCTGGCAGCTTTCCGGGGAGCGGCCGCCGTTGGTGGTGGTCGCCGCGACGATACCCGCCCGCAAGTGTCCCGGCGCGCCGGGAAGCCGGCCGCACGACCATGTTGGCCACCATTCCCGAAGCAATTTCCACGAAGGCCGGTTCGGCCCCGTCGGGACGCCGGCGCCGCCGGGCTGCCGGTGCTGCGGCCCAGGGGTCGCGGTCTGCACGGCTCTGGCGGGGCACACCCACCGGCGGCGGCGTGGCTGCGTCAGGCAGGGTGCAGGGCTCACACTCGAATGTTTCTATCGCATTGTCAACAGAACACGACCGAAACGGGTTGACATCTGACCGCGTGGCGATGTAGCTTATGTGTCGGTGATCCGCCACGGGGCGGCTGAGCGCTTTGGGCGCCGCAATGCAGGGAGGGTGAGCCATCGTTCCACGTCCTGATGGATGAACCCTCCCCCGAGTTGTCTGGGGCGTTGTTCTGCTGTCTTCGCGCTGAGCGGTTTCCCAGCGGCACGCCGAGGATCTGGAAAGAAACGGTCCAGTGAGCCATAGGGCGATCGGGCCGGTCGCTCGATGGTTCCCATTCACAGGGGAGGATTGCTCATGCTACGAGTACGAGACCTGATTCTGAGCGTGGCGGCGGCAACCGCCGTGGCAGTTCCCTGCGCGCTGGCGGCCAGTTTGACCGAGATTCCGCCGCTTGGCGCAGACACGTCTTCGGAGGCTCGCGCCATCACGCCGGACGGCAAGTACGTCGTCGGCCAGTCCGGCACGGGCACCGGGTTTATCTGGGACGCCGTTAACGGCGTTCGTAACATCAATGCCGCGGGCTCAGTGCTGAGCACCGCTCGTGGAATTGCCTATCGCACGGTGGGCGGGCAGCCGCAGCTCATCGTGCATGGTCTGTCGGCCGGCTGGGATGCCAACGCCTTCTCTGATGACGGCGGACTGACCTGGCCCACCAGGCTCCGCCGGACCAGCTGGCCGCAGAGTAACACCGCACCCACCTTGCCTCTTTATAACTCAATTTCCGGCAGCTCCACCGACTTTTTCTACGAGACCTGCTGGAGAACCACCGAGCTGCAAGTCTTCCTGATGAGAGGACAGGGCAGCCCGCCGGTCATCAACAATGCGCCCGGCTTCACTTTCACCGTCGACGCCCAGCCCTGGGATACCAAGAACCAGCCGACCGGAGCGAACACCGTCATGCGCGGGATCTCCGAGACGGGCCGGGCGGTCGGTTATCGCCGGGACACCAATGCCCCGAATCCCCGACAGAACCACATCTTCGAGTACCAGGGCACGGGGACACCGGTGAACTACTACTTCACTGCGCTGGACGGAACGACCCAAGGCGAGTGCTGGAGCATTAATGCGGAGGGCACGCGCGCGTTCGGCTACTCGCCGGTGACTGACGGCCGGCCGGGCAACTGGCCGTATGTGGCCGTCAACCCGATCAGCTCCGCAACCGGGCTCACCACAGCATATGAGCTGCCGACGTATCCCGACGTAGCCGGCAGCACAACGAACGGCGTGCCCTACGGGGCCAGTGCATCGGGTGAGTGGGCGGTGGGGCACAATTACCGCGGCCAGGAACGCGCCGTGCTTTGGGACCTGCGCGACGCCACGCCAGCCAACTGGAAGGTTTACGACCTCACCGCGTACTTCGGCGCGCTGGGCCAGTTGGGCGCGTTCACCCGCCTGGACCGCGCGTTCAGCGTGGGCGTGGACACCACGGCCCAGGATGTCGTCGTCAGCGGCCGGGGCATCACCGCGGCGGGTACACGGGCGTTCGTTGCCCGGATCCCGCTGGCCGACTTCCCGCTGCCCGACACCGGAGCGTGCTGCTCCTTTGACCTCAACACGCAGACGGCCGGCTGCACCAGCAAGTTCCAGGCAAATTGCCCGGATGTCAGCGGGCAGCAGCGATTCTCTGTGAATACGCTGTGCGTCAATGCCGCCTGCCCGGGCGCCTGCTGCAATGACAACGGCACGTGCTCTGATTTTGTCGAGCCCGGTGCGTGCGTCGCCCCCGCGGGCATCTTCCGCGGCTCGAGCACGTCGTGCGCGACGAGCTCCTGTGCCGGCGCCTGCTGCCAGGGCTTCCAGTACTGCGAGCAGGTTGATTACGGTGCCTGCGACGGGAGCTTCGCGGGGATCGGCGTGACGTGCGAGGCCGCGGCCTGCCCGTGCACGGTGGGCAATCACATCTGGGCCGACGCCGACCGCGACGGCGACATCGATCACGATGATTTCGGCGCGTTCCAGCTCTGCTACACGGGCCTGCTGGGCGGCGTGCCCGCCGGGTGTGTCTGTTTCGACCGGGACGGCGGCTCCGACATCGATGACGATGATTTCACGGCGTTCAAGAACTGTGTCACCGGGCCGAACGTGCCCTTCGACAGCCTGAATCCGCCGCCCGGCTGCGCGCCGTAAGCGGGCGCAGGCGAACGAAACTCATCGAGCCCGCGGCGCTGACCAGGGGTTCACCAGGATCGACCTGCGATCGCTGGAACCCCATGCTGGTGCCGCGCGAGGACGTTTCGCCGAGAGACCCCGTCACGCGGATTCCTCGCCGGCCCCCCGGACCGCCGGCTCTGGCAGGGCTTCCCGCAGCGACCATCCGAGGGCATAGAACGCGGGGATGTCGGCGGGGGCGATCCGGGTGCCGGGGCGGTAGAGAATCAGGCGGACGGCGTCGGCCTCGGTGCACAGGCCCGACTGCGCCTCGTAGAACGACAGCAGGGTATCGCTGAAGAGCTGCTGGACGGCCAGGCGGCACGGGCTGCTCAGGTTGTAGCGGCGGCTGAACTCGGCGTGCGTGTCGAAGTTGATGTCGTCGTAGCCGAAGACCTTTCCGATCTTCGAGAACAGCGATTCAGGACGAAGGTAGAAGCGGGGCAGGTCCCAACCGGGGCGCCGGATGAGCAGGACGGTCTGGTTGTGGGTTGTTCGGTGTTTGCCGCTGCCGGTCGTATAGCGGTAGTCGAAGATGACGAAGTCGGTGTCTTCCACCTGACCGGTCAGCACGTTCATTATCTTCTTGCCGTGCCCCTGCGAGAAGAGCTGAAACGTCAGCAGCTCGTCCATCAGCGGGGCATCGTGCCCGGCCGAGAACGCGAACCCCTGCTCCTGCGCGACGGCCTCGAGCTCGCGCGTCCGCTTCTTCTCGCGCCACCCGGCGTAGACGGCGCCGAGCAGGACGAGGCCGATGATGCCGCCGATGATGAACCATTCGGCGGAGGCGAGCACGATGGGCACAGCGTCTGCTGCAATCAGCCACTCATCCATGTCTCACACCCATCTCTTCCAGAGTCCGATGTGATGAGCCGGCGGCGTCATCGCTGCCTACGCGAGCCGTTGGCTTTGAGCGGCGTGACACTCGTGATCTGGGCCGGACGAATATCAATTGCCCGCTCAAAGACGCCGTCCCTGCCACGATCGCGCCCGAGAACAATGAGGTCATGAGCCACGTAGATGCTGCGACGGTCGTTCACTCGATATGTCGACCCGTCCGCCACCCGGATCGTGAACGGCCTGAATGGCTCAGCCTGTACAAATCGGCACAGATCGTCGAATGTCTTCGCCATGGTGCACTGTCCTGTCCGGCAAGCGTCAGGAAGAGGCCCCAGCACGCGCGTTCATTATAGCCTGGAGGCGCGTGATATGAACTGGATCAATCAGCACGGAAGCCCGTGGCAAACCTGTCTCATCTTCATCAAGTCCGATGACCACGCGAGTTCGTCGGA
Organism: uncultured Planctomycetales bacterium; assembly: GCA_964591605.1. GTDB lineage: Bacteria > Planctomycetota > Phycisphaerae > UBA1845 > PWPN01 > CAYLLT01. The sequence continues at coordinate 27,571 of CAZQEN010000014.1, read as the reverse complement.
TGATAACATGCTGTCGTCCCGTTATTTCGTACGATGAGCCGTCCGAGACGTGGATACGGAACGGTATGAAAGGCTCGGCATTGACGTACGCTTCTATTTCAAACTCCCTCATGAGCGAACGTCTCCTGAGCACGATTCGGCTTCACAGGGCCGCGCAAACCAGGTCGCCCACCTCGCGCGTGCCGTAGCCCATTTTGCCAGCGGATTGCGACTTCATCTTCGGGCAGGTCTTGCGGATGGCTTCTTCGACGCGTTCGCCGGCGCGGCGGACTTTTTTGTCCTTCTTCTGGTCGCCCAGGACGCGGAGCATCATGGCGGCGGCGGCGATGGCGGCGATGGGGTTGATGACGTTCTGGCCGCGGTACTTGGGGGCGCTGCCGCCCATGGGCTCGAACATCGAGAGGCCGGTGGGGTTGATGTTGCCGCCGGCGGCGACGCCCAGGCCACCCTGAATCATCGCCGCCAGGTCGGTGATGATGTCGCCGAACATGTTGGGCACCACGATCGTGTCGTAGAACTCGGGGCTCTTGACGAACCACATGCAGGCCGCGTCGACGTGGTTGTAGTCGCGTTCGATGTCGGGGTAGTCGGCCTGGCCGATCTCGTGAAACGCGCGGAACCAGGTGTCGCCGCAGAAGGTGAGCACGTTGGTCTTGTGGACGAGCGTGAGCTTGCCTTTGCCCGCTCCGCTCTTTTTCTTGGCACGGGCGAACTCGAAGGCATATCGCAGGCAGCGCTCGGCGCCGAAGCGGGTGGAGATCATTTCCTGCGTGGAGACCTCCTGCGGCGTGCCCTTGCGCAGGAAGCCGCCGGTGCCGGCATAGAGGTCCTCGGTGTTTTCGCGGATCACGTCAAAGTTGATGTGCTCGGGCCCCTTGCCGGCCAGAGGCGTCTCGACGCCCGGATACAGCTTGACCGGCCGCAGATTGATGTACTGATCGAGGGCGAAGCGCAGGTGCAGGAGGAGACCCTTTTCGAGGATGCCCGGCGCGACCTCCGGATCACCCACAGCCCCCAGATAGATGGCGTCGTACTTCTTGAGCTCCGCGACCTGCTCGTCGGTGATGACGGGGATGGTGGGTTTCTTCGGGTCGCCGCCGCGTTTGAGGTACGACTGGCCCGAGAAATCGAAGTCGCGCGTCTCGTACTGGAAACCCTCTTTGGCCGCAATGGCCTTGAGTACTTTGAGGCCCTCCGCGACGACCTCGGGCCCGGTTCCGTCCCCGCCGATGACAGCAATCTTGAGCACGTTCAAAACTCCCTGAAAAAGGCCGGATTCGCCCGGCCGACACGGTTTTGCGAGCGCCAAACGGTATCAAAACGGGGGGTTCGCTTCAACACGAGAAGTGTCAGGGGGGGTGTTGCCGGGTCTGTGACAGAATCGTCGGGGTGGCATGGGCAGTGTGCACTCGCTTATGCGAACGTCCCGGCGCGCCGGGACCCGTGGCGAGGCTCATGCCACCCCTCCCAGAGTGTCGCGAATCCCTGCTGACCTGTGTTGAATCCGGACCTTTGCCCCTGGCGTCGCCGACGATAAAATCAGTGAGTCAGGAGTCCGGGCTATGGCAGCGCTGATTTGCGATCCCGAGCAGGTCGAGGCCCTCATCCGCCGTCGGCGGGAGATGGGCGGTGACCGGTACGATGAGGTCTGGGATGGACTCTATATCATGAGCCCCGCGGCAAGTCCGGAGCATCAATCCATTATTGCCCGCCTGGTGCGTGTTCTACTGATCATGGTGGAGGACACCGGACGAGGCCAGGTTTACCCCGGAGCGAATGTCACGGATCGGATCGATGACTGGGAGAAGAACTATCGCTGCCCCGACGTGGTGGTTGTGCTCAAGGGGTCCGAGCAGCGGTGCCGCAACATCGGGGCCGCATTTCTGGGCGGGCCGGACTTCCTGGTCGAGGTCCGCAGTCCCGGCGATCGAAGCCTCGAAAAACTGGATTTCTACGCATCGATCGGCGTCCGCGAACTCATGGTCGTCGATCGCGACACGAAGGCGGTCCAGTTGTTCCGCCTTCAGGCCGGGCAGCTCGTCGAGGTGCCGTCGCAGGACGGCTGGCGCCGCAGCGAAGTAGTCGGCCTGTCATTCCGCACCGCCCCGCCGTCAACGCTCGAAGTCCAGGCGAGCGAGCCCCCCGAGCGTTTGTGGCGAATCTGACGGCCATTACCTGACTCTTCCCTGACCATCCTTCAGACAGGCGCGCGGAGCATCGGGCAGCGCACGGTGCGACGTGAGCGACAGCAGTGCGGCATTCTTTGCGTGAAGCGGCCGCTACTCGCGCACCTCGAGGTGGCGGGCGACCAGGCGGATGATGTCATAGGGGACGCTGCCGCCGAGGGCGTCAAAGATGGGTTTGAGCGGGCGGGTGCCGTGCTTCTCGGCGGCGTCGGCGATGCGCCGGTACATGGCGTCGTCGACCCAGGTGTCGATCTTCGCGGGTTTCTTGTTCTCGATGTACTCCGTGAGGTATTGGCTGGCGGTGCTGTGGGCGCGGCCCATGAGCTGGGCGACCTCGTCCACGCTGTGGCCTTTTTCGAACAGCGCGAAGGCGGTACGCAGCGACCGGCTGAGACGCTTCGAGGGAGTGGGGGTGTCGTCCGCTGAAGGCGTGAGCGAGCGCGGGCGACTGCCGGGGGCAGCGTCGAGCTGGAGATTGTGCTGCCGGCAGTAGGCGACGATGTGCTTAACGAAGCGTTCGCCCAGATCGGCCGCCTTGCGCTGGCCGATGCCGCGGACGTTGATGAACGTCCGGAGCGAGCCGGGCCGGACTCGGGCGAGTTCGCGGAGCGTCGCGTCACCGAGGATGACATATGCGGGCAGCCCGCGCTCAGCGGCGATGGTGCGGCGCAGCTCGCGGAGGCTCTCAAAGAGGCCGCGATCGATGCCTTCCCATTCGATCTCCTCGGCTTTCGTTTTCCTGATGCCGGCCGCCTTGGGCTGGATGAGCCGCACGCTCCGCTTGCCGCGCATCACCTCCCAGGAGGTGGCATTGAGGCGCAGAACGGGGTACTCGCCCTCGCTGCGCTCGAGCACGCCCTGATCGATGAGCTGGTGCGTCCAGTTCGTCAGCGACTTCTTGTCCACGTCCTTGAGCAGGGCGTATGTGCTCAGTTTGTCGTGGCCGAACTGCCGGATGCGCTCGGTATCCGCCCCGAGCAGGACATCCACGACGTGCCCGACGCCGAAGCGCTGCTCGGTGCGGGCCACGCACGAGAGGATCTTCTGGGCGATGATGTTGGCGTCGGGAATGGTCTCCATCTCTTCGAGGCACACGTCGCACGCCCCGCAGTTGGGCGAGGTGTACGGCTGCCCGAAGTATTCGGAGAGCATCTTGTGGCGGCAGGCCATGCGCGAGGCGAGCCGCTGCATCTCGTGGAGCAGGCGGCGCATCGCCTCGGCGATCTGGTCGCCGTTTTCGGCCTCCGCGGCGCTCTTGTCGATGAGTCCTTCCCAGCGCATGACGTCGGCGGCCGAGTAGATGAGCACGCACTCGGCCTCGAGCCCGTCGCGCCCGGCCCGGCCGGTTTCCTGCTGGTAGTGCTCGACCGACTTGGGCATGGTGGCGTGAATCACGCAGCGCACGTCGCTGCGATCGATGCCCATGCCGAACGCGACGGTGGCGGCGATGACGTCGAGCTTCTCCTCGGCGAAGGCGTCCTGCGTCCGGCGGCGGGTCTCGGCGTCCATGCCGGCGTGATAGGCCGCCGCCCGGACGCGGTTTTCTTTCAGATACTCGGCCATGTCCTCGGTGTCGCGGCGGCTCAGGCAGTAGACGATCACCGCCTGGCCCGCGTGCCGCCGGATGACCTGCAGGGTCTGGGCGTAGACGTCGGTGCGGGGGATGATGCGGTAGACGAGGTTCGGGCGGTCGAACGTGCCCACCAGCACGTGCGGTTCCTTGAGGCGCAGTTGTGTGACGATGTCTTCGCGAACGCGCGGCGTGGCCGTTGCGGTGTAGGCATGTACGCTGGCGGCGGGGAAATGCTCCTTGAGAGCGGCGAGCTGGCGGTATTCGGGGCGGAAATCGTGGCCCCACTGGCTGATGCAGTGCGCCTCGTCGATGGCGAACGCCCGCACCGGCAGCCGCTTGAGCAGGCCCAGCATACGCGGCGTGAGCAGCCGCTCGGGGGCGACGAAGACGAGTCGAAACCGCCCGGCGGCCGTCTCCTGTTCGATGCGCTGCAGCTCCGCGTAAGGCAGGCCGCTGTGCAGGGCCGCGGCCGGATAGCCGCACTCGCGCAGGCCGTCCACCTGGTCCTTCATCAGCGCGATGAGCGGCGAGACCACGACGTCGGTGCGGCCGGCCAGCGCGGCGGGCACCTGGTAGCACAGCGATTTACCGCCGCCCGTCGGCAGCACCACCAGCGAATCACGCTGCTGGAGTCCGGCCCGGATGGCCTCCTCCTGCAACGGCCGCAGGTGGTCGTACCCCCAGTAGCGGCGGACGGTCTCCAGAACCCTCGACAAGCTCCAGCCAGTTGTCACCCCGGCCTCGGACATGGGTGACAGTATACCCGGTTCGGGTATCACGTGTGGTGTTCCCCGGCGGCGGATCTCGCGTGCACGTGTAACCGAGTCTTGATTGCCCCCCGGTGTTGACGGTGGGTTGCTGAAAAGTCACAGGCGGCCCTGAAGCGATGGCGGTGGCGTTCTTGATCTGCCGGCGGACGCTGTGACAGGATGGGCTGGCCACACACAGAAGGAGGATTGCCCATGCCGTCGCTGAAAGCCCGCAGAAGCAAGCCCAAGCTCCTGTCGCGCACCATCCGCCCTCCGGACATGACCCTCCATGCCTGGCAACTGGGTCTGCGTCAGCAGATTGCCCAGACGCAGGAACTGACCGTGCGGAATACCGGCGGTGAGCCGGTGTTCTCGGAGTTCATGGTGACCAATCCGGCCACGCGGCGCACCTACCGCGTCGCCATCCGGGGCGAGGCGCCGGGCATGAATTACTGCACCTGCCCGGATTACGCGGTCAACACGCTGGGGACGTGCAAGCACATCGAGAAAGTGCTGCATCGGTTGCGGCAGCGGCACGCCCGCGTGTTGCGAGCCGGCTATCAGCCGCCCTTCGCCGAGGTGTTCGTCCGCTACGGCGCGCAGCGCAGGATCATGTTCTCGCCGGGCCGGGATTGCCCCGATGGCCTGATCAGACTCGCCAGACGCTACTTCGATGAGCACAATGTTCTGGACGGGGACGCCTGCCTGGAGTTTAACCGATTCCTCGAGGCGGCCCGGAGGCACGGCGACCACCCCCTGCGCGTGTATGAGGACGCGGCGGCATTGCTGGCCGAGATGCGCGACGCCCATCGGCGTCACGCGCAACTGAAGGCCAAATACGGCAGACTGAATGCGGGCATCTGGGGCAGCCTGCTCAAGGTCTCCCTGTATCCCTACCAGCGGGAAGGGGCTCTGTTTGCCAGCCGCATGGGCCGGGCCATCATCGCCGACGAGATGGGCCTGGGCAAAACCATCCAGGCCATCGCGGCTGCCGAGATCCTGGCCCGCGAATGCGGCGTCGAGCGCGTACTCATCGTGTGCCCGACTTCACTCAAATACCAGTGGCAGCACGAAATTGGCCAGTTCTCGCGCCGGCCGGCCACCGTCATCGAGGGGCTGACCCACGTTCGTGCCTCGGCGTACGCGGCGGCCGAGGGCTTCTTCAAGATCACCAACTATGACGTGATCCGCCGTGACCTGCCGGCGATTGCGAAGTGGTCGCCGGATCTGGTCATTCTTGACGAGGCCCAGCGGATCAAGAACTGGCAGACGCGCACCGCCCAGTCGGTCAAGCGGCTCGACTCGCGTTATGCCATCGTGCTCACCGGCACGCCGCTCGAGAATCGCATCGACGAGCTGCATTCGATTGTGGAATTTGTCGACCGCCACCGGCTTGGGCCGCTGTTTGCCTTCAAGGCGGCCCATGAAATCCTGGAGGAGGATTCCAGCAAGGTCATCGGCTACCAGCACCTGGGTCGCCTCAACGGGACGCTTGCTCCGATTCTGATCCGCCGCCAAAAGGCCGAGGTTCTGAGGCAGCTTCCCCCGCGGATGGACAAGAACGTCCTGGTGCCGATGACCGATCAGCAGTGGGTGCCGCACCGTGAAAACCAGGAGATTGTCGCCCGGATCGTGGCCAAGTGGAGGAGGTATCGTTTCCTGACCGAGGCCGACCAGCTCCGGTTGCGGATCGCTCTGCAGTACATGCGCATGTCGTGCGACAGCACGTACCTGGTCGACCACCAGACGCGGCATCAGACCAAACTGGACGAACTGGAGCGGGTGCTCGAGGAGATTCTCGAACGGCCGGAAGCCAAGGTCGTCATCTTCAGCCAGTGGGTACGGATGAACGAGCTGGTCGCCGAGCGCCTGGAGGAACGCGACTGGGGCTACGTGCACCTGCACGGCGGCGTGCCGGCCCGGGAGCGGAAGGAACTCACGCGTGCGCTGCGCGAAGATGCCGAGTGCCGCGTGTTCCTCTCCAGTGACGCGGGCGGCGTCGGGCTGAATCTCCAATCCGCTTCGACGGTCATCAATCTGGACCTGCCATGGAATCCGGCCGTACTCGAACAGCGGATCGGCCGCGTGCATCGGCTGGGTCAGCGTGAACCGGTGCGGGTCGTGAACCTGATCTCAGAGGGCACGATCGAACAGGGCATGCTTTCGCTGCTGGCGTTCAAGAAGTCGATGTTCGCCGGCGTGCTCGATGGAACGGCCGACCAGGTCATGATGGGCGAGGGAGCGCTCAACCGCTTCATGAAGACGGTCGAGACGGCCACCAGCTCGATTCCTGTCATTACCCAGACGCCGCAGGAACCGGAAAATGCGGGGGCTGAAGCGGCAGCGGTGGCTTCCGAGTCGGAGTCGGCGGTTGAGACGGATCAGCCAGCGGAGGGCGCTGCGTCACAGCCGGGGGCAGCGGGGGATCTGCTCACCCGCACGGTCACGGCGTTGTCCACCCTCGCCCAGTCGCTTGCGGGCCTGCAGCCCGCCGCGGAAAAGGGGCCGCCGGGCAGCGGCGGCGTCCGGCTCGTCCAGGAACCCTCCAGCGGACAACCGGAACTGCGTATTCCGCTCTCACCGGCGGTGCTGGAGCAGTGGACTGGCCTGCTGAGCGGCCTGTCTGCGGTCCTGCAAGGGTGGGTGCAGCGTCCTTCCTGAGGGGGTGCGTGCTGTGTCGGCCGGCGTGGGCGCCGGCCGCTACGGGGTCCTTCCTGGGGGGGTGCGCGCTTGCGGCCGTGGTGCCGGCCCCTATCATGCATGTGGCTGATGATGGAGTACCCCATGCGAAATGCCTGCCCCGCGCTCGCTGCGGCCGCGCTGATTCCCGCAACGCTCTGGCTGACCGGGTGCGCCGCGCCGGAGCGCGTCCCGGTTGCGGTCCAGGAGCAGGAGTGGACGGCGCCCACCGGGCTCAAGGGCGTGCAGCTCCTCACCGAGCATTTCGATCTGCGCGTCACCGCGCAGGACGCGATCCTGCGTGAGTATCTGCCCACGTTCATGGAGGAGGCCTTCCGGCAATACGCTGCGCTCCTGCCGCCGGTGCGGGGCTCGTCCGAGCGGCTGACCGTCTACCTCTTCGACAACCGCGATCAGTGGGCGGCCTTCACCCGCGGCTTCAGCCCCGAGCACGCGGACACCTACCTGCACATCCTGTCCGGCGGGTATACCGATCATGCCAGCGCGACCTCCGTCGCCTACGACCTGCACCGCGACCGGACGCTGGCCCTGCTCGCCCACGAGGGGCTGCATCAGCACCTGGCGCGCTACTTCCCGGAGCCGGTGCCGGCGTGGATCAACGAAGGGCTGGCGACGCAGTTCGAACAGTTCGAGCTCGATGGCCCATTCCCGCAGTTCACGCCCCGGCACAACTACTTCCGGCGCAATAACCTCCGAGAGCTGGTCACGGAGGCGCACGACGGGCTCATCCCCCTGCCGGACCTGCTGACCATGGATGCGGGGCAGGCCGTGCGCGGGATCCGCCACGGCTCGCGGGCGTATTACGCCCAGATCTGGTCGCTGGCCCTCTTCCTCAAGGACGGCCCGTGTCCGCCCGAGTATCAGGAGGGGTTTGGGCGCCTGCTGGTCGACCTTGGGACGGATCGGATGCGGACGGCCATCCGTGCTCAGCGCGTGACCACCCCCGACAGCGACCGCCTGAGCGACGGCGAGATGCTCTTCCGGCACTACATCACGGAAGACCTGGCCGCGGCGGACGGGGAATACCGCGCGTTCGCGCAAGCCCTCCTGCGTTAGATCTGTCCGCGGTGATGATCCGGCGCAAGGACACCACACGTCTGCTTCGACTGCACCCGGAAGCTGCCGCACCCGTGAATGCCGTGCTTTGACTCGGACTTCACCGGCTTCCCATTGCGCGATACAAACGATTTCACGCCTCCCGGGCGGTGACACAGGCATTCGGACAACGGCCGACTGACGGCCGGGACGGTTGTGACCTTCACTTTCGGCGTTCCGGCTGTCGCCTTACAATCCACGCTTTGCAGCTGAGGTATTTGCTTCATGCCAGCGACAGTCATTGACGGGCAGCGGGTGGCCGAGCGAATGCGGCAGGAGGTCGGCGCACAGGTGGCCGATTTCGCGGCACGCGGACGGCGGTTGCGGCTGGCCGCGGTGCTCGTGGGCGAGTCGCCGGCCAGCCAGCTCTATGCGAAATCTCAGGCGAAACAGTGCGAGGCCATCGGAATCGACTATCAGCTCGTGGTGCTGCCGGCCGAGAGCGACGCAAAGCGCATCGAGGCGGCCATCGATCAGCTCAACCGCGACGAGCACGTCACCGGCATCATGCTGCATCTGCCGCTGCCGGCGGGAATCGACACCCCCGCGATCCAGTACCGGATTGACCCGTATAAGGATGTGGAAGGCGTGAACCCGGCCAATATCGGGCTGGTGTTCTACGGAACGCCGATCATCGCGCCGTGCACCGCCCTGGCCGTCGTCGAGCTGGTCAATGAGACGCGAATGGAGCTCCGGGGCGCCCGGGCGGTGGTGGTGGGGCAGGGGGCGATCGTCGGCCGGCCGGTGAGCCTGTTCCTGATCCATCGTGAGGCGACCGTGACTGCCTGTCACATCGCCACCCGCGACCTGGCCGAACACACCCGCGCCGCGGATCTGCTTGTGGTGGCAGCGGGCAAACCGGGCCTGATCGGCCGCGGCCATGTGAAGCCGGGTGCGGTGGTGATCGATGTCGGCATCAACCGCATCAAAACCACGGACGCCGACGGCCAGCCGGTCTCGAAGACGGTAGGGGACGTGGATTTCGCCGCCGTCCGGGAAGTGGCGGGTGCGATCACACCGGTGCCCGGCGGCGTCGGCCCGGTGACGGTGACGATGCTGCTCCGGAACACCGTCGAGGCCGCCCGCAAACAGCTTCTCCGCAGGCGCGGAACCTGACCATGGATCTTCACGTGTCACGTCTCACGTGTTACGCCTCACTTGCGGTGATCCTGCTGTTTGGCGGCGAGGACCATGCGGCACCGCCCGCTGCCACACGGCCCGCATCCGCGCCCGCCTCACGTCCCGCCAAGATCGTCCAGTTTCAGCCCGGCATCCGGATCGACTGGACCCATCGCGAAGTCCTTGCCGACGCGACCGTCGTGATGCGCGAAGGCTTGATCGAAGTCTTCGCCTGCTCGCCGCATCAGCGCGAGCATGAGGCGGTCGTTCGTCTGGAGGCTCGCCCGCTTCACCTTTATCAGGCGCTGGGGCTCATCGGCCTGCGGCCCGGCCACCCGATCCGAATCAACGAAGAGACGGAGAAGATCGAGCCGGCCACCGGCGATCCAGTCCAGATCCAGATCCGTTGCGAGCGCGAGGGACGGACCGTGCAGGAGCCGATCGAATCCTGGCTGCGGGTGGAGAAGACCGGAAAGCCGCCGTCTCGATTACCCTGGGTCTTTGCCGGATCGGTCAACACGGAAAACGGCTTCGCCGCCGACTTCGAAGGGACGGTGATCGCCCTGGTGGACTTCGGCAGTTCGCTCGTGGCCCTCCCGGAGCAGCATTCATCCAGCAACGAGGAACTCTGGCTCGAGCCGGCGACGGAGCAGATTCCGGCGGTCGGGACCCGCTGCGTTCTGGTTCTGCGGGCCGGCCCGCTCCGGATCGTGGTGGATCGAGCCGCCCGAATCACCCTCAATGGCCAGCAGGTGAGCCGCGCGGAACTCGCCCGGCGCCTCGCTGCGGCGGTCAAGGAAGATCCGGGCACGCGCGTGGACCTCTCGATCGACCCGGCCTGCCCGCCCAGCCAGTCCGGCGGGATCGAGCAGTTGCTCCGGATGGTGGGCATCCGCGAGGAGAACCTGACCACGAGTCGCCCGGCCGCTGCCGCAGAGCCCAGACACGATCCGGCGGCCTTCCAGTTATGGCTGCGGCGCCAGTTGGCGGCGTCATCGTTGTCTCACGATGGTGCCCGCCCCGGCCCGGGGGAGTCCGCCCACCGCCTGCTCGACGATCTTCGAGATCGCGAGCTGCTGCTCCGTGCCCGAGCAGAGGGATTGTCCGAGTCGCTTTCCGCTCTCTCTCATCACGTGGACCACTTCCTCTCCGGTTCCGGGTCGTCGGCTGAACAGTTCGACCGGTCCAGGTCCGAATAAGCGGTTCACATCGCTGCGTGGATCGGCTCCAGGGGGCGATAACACATTAGAATTTGTCAAATTCTGGGACAGTCCGTGTTGCGTTTGTCCGATATCTTTTGTAGAACTTGCGCGTCAGAACAAGGATGGGGGTTTTTGCCACGTCAAAAACTATGCGAGCCAAGGATCGGCATTCTCGTATCGCGCGGACGCTGGGTTGCCTGGTGATTTCGATGACCATGGGGGCGGCCGTCCTCGAATGGGTCCAGCCCGGCGAGGTTGCAACGGCAAAACCCTCAATCGGCCTGATGGCCCCTCTGGCGACTGGGGCGAGTCCATGGCAGTCCATCCATGTCGTCCCGCACCGCCCGGGCAGTTCCGCCGCTGCCAGACAAGCACATTTCCTGGTCGACCCTGACGGTCGTTCGACAGCCACCGACCACTGGAAGGCCGGCAAGCAGCTCCCACCCGGCGGCGAGATCCGGATCCTGCTGATTTCCCCGCCTCGATCCAACGACATCACGATCCGGCAGTGGGCGGCGACCAGGGAGCTGATGACGCAGTTGCGGGACTCCTACGGCATTCCGGACCGACAGGTCGTCGTGGACGACACGCTGGCCCTGCCGACACGCTCCGCTCGACCCCGCTCCTGAGGCCGCAACTCTCGGGATGGCTGACACTTAATCGCCTTTTATCCCCCCAGCCGAGATTGTTCGCGCGTTGACGACTCACGTGGCCGAAACTTACAATTGGCCAAGTCAGTGAGCTGGCATCTCCCCGTCCCGAAGGGTGCGAGACGTGTCCCGCCTGTGAGTTTGGGAGTCGTTCGGTGAGTTTTGCGGTACCGGGTTACACTGTCTACGAACGACTCGGGACCGGTGCGCGCTCGTCGATCTGGCTGGTGAGCGACCGGGCGTCCGGTCGGCAGTACGCGCTCAAACGGGTAACCCGCCGGGCCACCGACGACACGCGGTACCTGGTCCAGGCGGAGAACGACTACGAGATATCGAGCCAGCTCGACCATCCCTGCCTCCGCAAGAGCTACGATATCCGGCGGCTCCGAAAGCTGTTTCAGGTCAAGGAACTCCATATCATCATGGAGTATGTCGACGGACGCAGCCTGGAAGAGGTGGGCCCGCTCCCGCTCAGCAGCCTGCTGAAGGTCTTCATGAACGTGGCCGAGGGCCTGGAGGCCCTTCACCGGCATGGGTACGTGCATGCCGACATGAAGCCCAACAACATTCTGCTTGGAAAGCGGGGTGAAGTGAAGATCATCGATTTTGGCCAGAGCTGCCCGATCGGTCACGTGAAAGGCAGGATCCAGGGCACCCCCGACTACATTGCTCCCGAGCAGGTGCAGCGGGGCATCCCCCTGACGGAACGGACGGATCTGTTCAACTTCGGTGCGACCCTCTACTGGGCCCTCACCGGGAAGGCGTTCCCGACCGTGCTCCCCAGCAAGCGGGCCGGCGTCGACCTGCTCGGCCCGCGTGAGGCGGCGCCGCCCCACGAAGTCAATCCCGTCGTGCCCACGGCGCTGAGCCGTCTGGTCATGGAATGTTGCGAGGCGAATCCGAAAGATCGACCTTCGGACATGAGGGAGGTACGATACCGGCTCGAGGTCACGCAACATATCCTCGACAAAAACGACGCGACGCTGACAGGGCCGCCCGCTCGCAGTAGAAGCCGCGACAGAGCCATGTCCGCCTCGCAAGGCGATACAGCGGCATGAGCCTACTGCAGTTTGCCATCGACACGTTCAACCGTGCTGCCGACCTGAACCTCTCGGACCCGATTCGCGAAGGTTCACTTCTGTGTTTCGCGAACTACGGCCAGGTCGTCATGACGGGCGATCTCCACGGCCATCGGCGGAATTTCGAGAAACTCGTCAAATACTGCCAGCTCGAGTCCACGCCCATCCGGCACGTCATCCTTCACGAGATGATCCACGAGGAGCCCGCCAGCTACGGGGCGGCCGATCGCTCGGTCGAAGTGCTGCTCGACGCCGCCAAGTGGAAGACCTTTTTCCCCGAGCAGATTCACTTTCTGCAGAGCAATCACGAGCTGGCCCAGCTTCAGGATCATCAGATCAGCAAGGGCGGCCGGATCGTCACTGACGACTTCGACCGGGGCGTGGCGGAGGTGCTCGGGACGGACGACATCGATCCGGCGCTGGATGCGATCGACCGGTTCATCGCATCGTTTCCGCTGGCCGGGCGGACGCCCAACCGCATCTTCTTTGCCCATTCGCTGCCCGACGTATCGTGGATCGACGAGTTCGATCCGCGCTGCGTGGACCAGGCGCCCGGTGAGGTGGACCTCTACGAAGGAAGCTCGGCCTACCAACTCGTGTGGGGGCGCCGCCATACTCCGGCCGTCCTCGATAAGCTGGGAACCGCGTATGACGTGGACTTCTTTGTAGTGGGGCACCAGCCGCAGGAGTTCGGCTACGAGGTACTCCACGATCGCGTGATCATCCTGGCGAGCGACAACAACCACGGCGTGTTCCTGCCCATCGACTGCCAGAAGAAATACGACATCGACGGGCTGGTGGAGCGGATTCGCCCGTTCGTCGGCGTTGTCTGAGGTGGAGCGGCTCGGGGTCGTCAGGCATAAGCTCTTTAGCTGGTTAGACTTAAGAATAGACCTTCCTTCCGGTGCCTGTCCGCCGCACGCGGGCCAGGAAAGCCCTTGACGGCCAGACGAAACCCTCGTATCCTTGTAATAGAGATTGAGTCTCAGTTACTTTGCAGCCGATACCTCAAGTACCCGGCCCGGAGAGGGGCGAAAGGGAGCCTCGGTGTCTGCTCGTCTTCGATTGCCGCTGTCCACTGTCCGAGCCGGCCATCACGTTCGGATCTGCGCACTGGATGATCGTCATTCGCAGGCCCGGCGTCTCCGCGAACTGGGGATGCTTGAGGGCCGCACCCTCCGCGTGGTCAGCAACAGCGATCCGTTGATCTGTCAGGTGGGCGAGTGCCGCTTCGGCGTATGCCGCCGGCTGGCCAGGGCCGTTCTCGTCGAACCCCTGATTGGCGACGTGGCCCTGTCAGCCTGACAACCGGGGCGCAGAGTCTTCTCATGTCGAGCACAACCCTCGATGCACTGTCGGTGGGTCAGACCGGCCGGATCGCCGCCGTCGCGGGAGCGCCCGATGTACGCCGCCGGCTTCTGGAGATGGGGCTCACCCCCGGCACACGCGTCAGGGTCGTCCGCTTCGCACCCCTGGGGGACCCGATGGATGTGGAGGTTCGCGGCTATCACTTGAGTCTGCGCAAGCAGGAGGCGAGCCAGGTGTCGCTGAAGCCGGCATGACAGGGGCCCGGTCCGACCCCCCGCCCGCTGCGATCCGGCTACAATCAGTCCACGATGTCCGTCGCCCCACCAGCCCTGCCCGATTGTGCCGCACCGCGGACCACCGCGCTGGTCGCCGTGCTGGGCAATCCCAACTGCGGCAAGACCACGATCTTCAACGGCCTGACCGGCCTGCGCCAGAAAGTGGGCAACTACCCCGGCGTGACCGTCGAGAAGCGGGAAGGCGTGCTCCTGGGCCATCCGGACATCCGGCTTCTCGATCTTCCAGGCACCTATAGCCTCTCAGCGCGGAGCATCGACGAGCAGATCGCCCGCGACGCGCTGCTCGGCCGGCTCGCGGACACGCCGCGTCCCGACGCGGTGCTCATCGTGGTGGATGCGACCAACCTCGAGCGGAACCTGTACCTGGCCACGCAGGTGCTGGATCTCGGCGTGCCGGCGGTGATCGCCTGCAACGTGATGGACCTGCTGGCGGAGGCCGGCCACCGGCTGGACGTCGAGCGGCTCTCGGCGCTGCTGGGTGTGCCCGTCGTGCCGACGGTGGCCAGCCGCGGGGAGGGGCTTGACCGCCTCAAGCAGATGCTCGCCCAGGTCTGCCGGCAGCCGGGAGTCTCGCGGCCGCGGCCGTGGCGCCTGATCGGACCCATCGAAGACGAGATCGTCCGGATTGCCGACGCCATGCGGAGCTCGCGGTTCGTCGATCCGGTCGCGGCCGACGGCGCCGCGCTCATCTACCTCTGCGACGGCCTGGGCGAGCACGACCACGTCCCGCCCGCCGTGCAGGAGGCCATCCGCACGGCCCTGACCCGGCTCGCAAGCGATCCCGCCTTCGATCTGGCCGCCGAAGCGACCGTCGCCCGCTACGCCTGGCTCGGCGATGTGGTCGATCAGTGCCTGACCCGCGCCCCGGCCCGCGGAGACACGCTGTCGGACCGCATCGACCGCGTGCTCACGCACAAGCTGCTGGGCATGCTTGCCTTTGCCGGCATGATGGCCCTGCTCTTTTACAGCATCTTCGTGCTCGCCACGCCCCTGATGGATGGCATCGACGTGGCCAAGGAGTGGATCAAGGCCGGCGTGGGCAACGTCATGGCCGAGGGGCCGCTGCGCGATCTCCTGCAGAGCGGCGTGATCGAGGGTGTTGGCAACGTCATCGTCTTCTTCCCGCAGATCTGCATCCTGTTCCTGTTCATCGGACTGCTCGAAGACACCGGCTACATGGCCCGCGCCGCATTCCTCATGGACCGCATCATGAGTCGCGTCGGCCTGCACGGAAAAAGCTTCATCCCGCTGCTCTCGAGCCACGCCTGCGCGATCCCCGGCATCATGGCCACGCGCGTCATCGAGAGCCCCAAGGATCGGCTCGCCACCATCCTCGTCGCGCCGCTCATGAGCTGCAGCGCCCGCCTGCCCGTCTACACTGTGCTCATCGCCGCCTGCCTGCCGGGCAGCGCACTGCTGAAAGCGGTCGTGCTTCTGTGCATGTACGGTCTGGGCATCACGACGGCCCTGACCATGGCGACGGTCTTCAAGAAGACGCTCCTGCGCGGCCCGACGCCGGCGTTCATCATGGAGCTGCCGCCATACCGCATCCCGCGCCTCGGCGCCGTGCTCCGCGTCATGTGGGACCGCAGCAAGCTCTTCCTCAACCGCGCCGGCACGGTGATCCTCGCGATCACCATCGTCCTGTGGGCGCTCATGAGCTTTCCTCGCGATCTCGCCATCGCCCAGGCCTTCGATGCACAGCGTCAGGCGATCGCCGCCTCGCAGGCTCCGGGTGCGGAGGCGCAGCTCCGCATCATCGACGAGCAGCAGGCCGCCCGGGAGCTCCAGCACAGCTATGCCGGCAAACTGGGCCATCTGATCGAGCCGGTCATCCGCCCGCTCGGTTATGACTGGAAAATCGGCATCGGCATCATCGCCAGCTTTGCCGCCCGCGAGGTCTTCGTGAGCACGATGGGCATCGTCTACAGCGTGGGTGAGATTGAGGATGACCCTTCCCCGCTCCGCGAGCAGATGGCCGCCGCTCGCTGGCCCGACGGCCGGCGCGTCTTCACGCCGCTCGTCGCCATCGGCCTCATGGTCTTCTATGTGCTCGCCTGCCAGTGCATCAGCACCATCGCCGTCGTCCGCCGCGAGACCAACTCCTGGCGCTGGCCGCTCTTCATGTTCTCCTACATGTCCGTGCTGGCCTACGCCGCGGCCCTCCTTGTGTACCAGGTTGGAAGCGCGATGGGCTGGGCAGCGGCCTGATCCGTAAATTCATTAACCGGCATTCAGACGTGCGGGAACAGATCATCGGCTTGTCGAGCCGACCTTGAGCCTTCCGTCAGTCTGCGCCGGCGGCCTGGCGGAGCGCCAGACGCAGGCGGTTGAGGGCGATCTTGCAGGTGCGATCGCGGATCTCTTCGCGGGTCAGGGAGTCGCCCAGCCGGTGCGCGGTGACGGTGCAGCCACGGCGGTCGGCCACGCCGATATAGACGAGGCCGATGGGCTTGTCGGGTGTGCCCCCGGTGGGCCCGGCGATGCCGGTGATGCTGATCGCGTAGTCAGTTCCGCTTCGCTCGCGGCAGGCCACCGCCATCGCCTGCGCGACCGGCTCGCTCACCGCGCCGTGCTGACGCAGCAGGTCCTCGGATACGCCCAGCAGGCGCATCTTCTCCTGGTTCGAGTAGGTGACGACGCCGCCAATGAAATACGCGCTGCTGCCGGGCACGTCGGTGAGCCGCTTGGCCAGAAGGCCGCCGGTGCAGGACTCGGCCGTGGATACGGTGCGATGCTGCACCTGCAGCAGGGCGGCGACCGCGGATTGCAGCGTCGCCTCCTCCTCTCCGAACACCAGCTCGCCGAGCCGGCTTCGCACCTCGCGCACGGCCCGATCGAGCAGTTCCTGTGCGGCCGCGGGCGATCGCCCGTGCGCTCCGATGCGCACGCCGATGACCGTCTGCTGGGCGGTGGTACCCACCGTCGGGTTCTGGCCGCGCTGCATGAGGTCTCTGATGCGCTCGCCGATCTCCGACTCGCCGGCGCCGTAGCACCAGATCGTCCGGGTCAGGAGCACCGCGCCGCCGGCCCTCTCTGCCAGCGCCGGGCGGATGTCGCGATCGTACATCACCTTCATCTCGCGCGGCACGCCGGGCACGACGAATACCTCCGCCCGCCCGCACCGGGCCCGGATGCCGGGCGCCGTGCCGCAGGTGTTGGTGATGGCCTGCGAACCGGCCGGGAACATCGCCTGCACGGCGTTTGCCTGAGGCATCTCCCGCCCGCGGGAGGCGAAAAACGAGCGGATCTGTTCGAGGCACTCGGGCCTGGACTCGAGCGCGACGCCCATGGCCGACGCGAGGGCGCTGCGGGTCAGGTCATCCTCCGTCGGCCCGATCCCGCCGCTGATCAGCACCACGTCGGCCAGGCTGCACGCACGCTCGATCTCGCGCTGGAGCGGTTTCAACTCGTCGGGTACGGTCACGTGCATGAGCACCGGCACGCCGATCTCGGCCAGCCGCTGCGACAGCCAGGCCGTGTTCGTGTCCACCGTCTGGCCGAGGGTCAGCTCCGTGCCCACGCTGAGGATGATCGCCTGCATGCGCATAGCGTATAATCCCGCGGTGCATAACTCCAGGCGACATCAGCGATCCCGTGTGGCCGCAGGGCTCCGGTATGTCGGGTCCGGCCATTTTCTTGAGCGAACGGTGCCCCGCGCCGGTCTTCGCCCGGCCGATCGGATCGGGGTGGCCTGCGTGATGTGAATCGCCGGAAGACGATCGGTGTCGTTTCGGAGGAACAGCAGCATGGATTCCAGGGCCTCCAAAGACGAGTGGATCGATGTGACCCGAACGCTGACCGAGGGGATGATCCACTGGCCCACGGATCCGCCGTTCCACTGGCGGCGGATCGAGGACATCGCGGGGCCGGGCACGTCGAACCAGAGTGAGATCTCCACCGGCGTCCACATCGGCACGCACATCGATGCCCCGCTGCATTTCATCGAGGGCGGGGCGGACATCGTGGAGATTCCGCTGTCCGTGCTGTGTGGACCGGCGATCGTCGTTGATGTCGATGCCCCGCGGGACATCGCCATTCAGGACGTGGAAAAGGCCGGCATCCGGCCGGGCGACCGGGTGTTGTTCCGGACGCTCAACCGCCTGCTCTGGGAGAAGGGCGAGTTCGACGAGGGCTTTCACGCGATCAGCGGTGACGCGGCCATGTGGCTCGTCGATCACGAGGTGCGGGTGGTGGGAGTCGATTATCTCTCAGTAGACGGCTACCACAGCACCGGCAAGCCGGCACATTATGCGTTCCTGGGCAACGGCGTGATCATCATCGAGAGCCTCAACCTCGACCACGTCGCGCCGGGGCGCTACGAGATGGCGGCGCTCCCGCTCAAGATCGCCGGGAGCGAGGCCGGCCCGGCCCGCGTGATCATCCGGCCACTCAAAGCCGCCTCCAAATAGGGGGATTGCGTATGTCGTCCGACGAGCGTGCATCCGCCGACGCTGGCCTCCATTCTCCTCCACCGGTGGCGCCTCCGCCGGCGGCCCCGCCGACCGTCCCGTACGCCGCACCTGCCCGGGCGGCTGAGGCCCGGTGGCCCGCCGTGCTGGGGGTGATCGCGATCGTGGTCGGCGTTGGCGGTGTGCTGATGGGCCTGTGGGGGATCATCTGGTCGCAGGTTACCGATGAGCCGCAGACCCGGGCGATGCTGGAACGCTACGGCGTCCCGATGATGATCACCGCGGCGTTCAGCACGGCCGTTGCCCTTCTGCTGCTGATCTCCGGAATCGGCCTGCTTGGCCGCCGTCTCTGGGGATACCGCCTGATCTGGGTCTGGGCGGTTGCCAAGATCTTCATGGCCATGATGTCGGCGTTCCTGGGATATCTGTCATCCGAGTACGTGGCGCAGACTCAACCGATGCCCGCCGGGAGCTTCCAGATGGTGAAGCTCTTTTCGCTGATCGGCGTTTTCGCCGGGCTGCTCTGGGGCTGGACCCTGCCCGTCTTCGTCTTTTTCTGGTTCGGCCGTGAGAAGGTCCGTCAGGAGGTCCTCACCTGGCGATGAGGCAGTGCCGGGCGCCAGTCCGTTACGAACTGGCCGGTCGGGATGCCGCCATGTGTGTTCTTTCGTCGGGAGTGGGGGGACCTCAGAGTCGAAATGACTGGTGCTATCCCCAGGGGTTGCCGATCAGAGGCAATTGACCTTCCGCGATTGGACCGGCTATGTTGGCTGCCCATCATGACCAGGAAGGGCTCCAACGACGGGCGCCGCAAGGAATCTCACGCCGAGGATGAGATTCGTGTTGAGAGGATTGAACGAGCCATTCTGCTGATCCGCGGGCACCGGGTCATCACTGACTCTGTCCTGGCCGACCTTTACGGGGTAGCGACAAAACGCCTCAACGAGCAGGTGAAGCGCAATATCAGTCGTTTTCCAGCAGATTTCATGTTTCGGCTCACGCGGGAAGAATCGGCACTTCTAAGGTCGCAAAATGCGACCTTAAACGACCACGGTGTTGGGCGTTCCGGACGCGGCAGGCATCGCAAGTATCTGCCTTGCGTATTCACCGAACATGGGGCCATCATGGCGGCCAACGTGCTCAATTCACCGCGCGCCGTCGGCATCAGCATTCTTGTGGTGCGGGCCTTCGTTCGTCTGCGTCACATCCTGGCCACGCACAAAGACCTTGCACACAAAATCGCGGAACTGGAACGCGAGTTCAAGAACAAAACGGCCGAGCACGCTGCACACATTCAGCGGATCTATGAGATTCTCGAATCCCTGATGACCTCTGCCGAGGAACCCGAGAAACAGCCGATCGGATTCCTGACCGAGTGGGAGGCAGGGCGCCAGGACGGCGCACAAGGCGAGCGGAGAGTACCGCGCAGACGACGCCGTCTCAGTTCTGGCAGGTCGGGTTGACCGATCGATGCGGCCCGCTGTAGCAGCGTTGCAGGCGGGCGAAATCGTCGAGGTCCGCATCAAGGTCGCCATCGAGGTCGGCGTTGCTGCAATCCGGAGCTGAAATCGCGACACCGGCCCGGGTTTGACACGTGCTCATGTGGGCGATGTCGAGTTCGTCGACGTGCGCGTCACAGTTGAAGTCGGCAGCGACCGGCGTGCCGGGGATACTCAGCGGGTCGGCCGGGTTGCTGCAGGCGTCGAGTTCGTCTCGGTCGAAGTGGCCGTCGGCGTCGCGGTCGATGCCGATGCGCCGCTCGGTGCCCTTGACCACGACGGTGAACGTGATTTCGGAGCCGTTGCCCGCGGCCAGCCGCAGCGTGTCGGTGTTCACGATCTCCCCGGCGCGGTCGAGCTGCCAGTTGTCGGTGCCGATGTACTGCGCCCCCCGCTGAAGACCGCCCTGCAGGCCCCTGGCGATCCAGCCGACCTTGTTCGCGTCCGCCTGTGATTTCATGCTGGAAATGAGGGCGATGACCGCCGCACTGGTCTTGTTGCTGCCGTCGACGGTGATCTGCGTGCCGACCGAAGCGGGCGTGTCGAGACTGGCCACGCCCGGCGGCTCGAGCGCGGTGCGCGGCGGATAATCCGAACCGGAGAAGGCCATGATCAAGGCAACCAGATCGGCGATCTGCTGGTTCGAGGTCACGTTGAACACCGGCTCTGAAACGAAGCGGGCGAGCGAATCGACGCTCCCGTCGTGCAGGAAGCCGAAACCCGCCCGGTTGAACTGCTGCGTCGCCTCGAAACCCACCTTCTCGTACTGGTTGCGAAGCTGCGGCACCTTGATCGAGATGTTGGTCGAGCCGTCGACCGAAACCAGTGCCAGGTGGTGCTCGCCCTCAGGACCGGGTGGAATGGGCACGAAGCTCAGCCCCTGGATGGTCGTGTCGGTGCCCGCGCCGGTCGGTGTCGTGTGGCAGGCGATGCAGTTGACGCCATCGAGATTCGCGGTGCGGTAGGCCACCAGCCCGTTGACGGCGTTCCCGTTGGGCAGGGGCTGACCCGCGGGCCCGAAACGCCCGGTGGTGAACTGCCCGGGCAGCGGCAGGTTGGTCGGCAGCGTGTTGTCGAAGTTCCGGAACGGATTCGGCGGCATGCGGATCGTGGCCAGGAAGTCCTCAAACTCCTGCATCTCGTCGTTGGGCGGCGTGGTGGGCAGGGGGGCATCACCGCCAAGCAGAAACGCAAAGGCATTCGAAAACTGCTCGATGCCGGAGCGGTCGCCGCGCCAGTGATGCGGCTCCTTGCCGATGATGTCCTGCAGCGTCTGGGTCGTCATCGGACCCTTCATCGGATGCCAATCCTGACAGCCGCCGCCCGGGCAGTTCCCGCTGAATGGCTGCACGACGCCGGCGGGATCACCCAGGTCCCATGCCAGCCGATCGATCCGTGCGTCCACATGGCAGGACGCGCACGAAATGTGACCCAGGCCGGAGTTTCGGTGCGTATCGTACAGGTGCCTGCGCCCGATCCTGATGGCGGGACTCGTCGGGTCGAACAGGGGCACGCGTCCGATCTCGCGCTCCGCGGGCAGCTCGATGACGGAGATGCTCGCCTCGAACTTGTTGAGCACGTACAGCCGGCCCGCCGATTCGTTCAGCGTGATGCCCGTGGGGCCCTCGCCGACATTGATGTACGGCTCTGCCTGCGCGAGGCCGCCCGGCGCAAGACGGTTGCCGGCGGGGTCGATGACGATCACATTGTTCGATCCCATGCCGGTGACGTACCCGCGCGTGCCGGCCGCGTTCCACACGATGCCACGCGGATCGCCGATCGACTTGTTCCGCTCGCTCTGGGAGATCGGCACGAAGGGAATCGTCCGTGTGTAGCTCGCCAGCAGATGCGGGTTCAGGTCAAAGACCGACGGCGTGCCGGGCTGGAGAGGATCGACCGCCGCCAGATTCACCCGCAGGAAGCGCCCCTCCAGCACCGGCTCGAACCGCACTTCATTGGTGGCGTCCGTGCCGACGACGGTGACCTGATGCGTCGCAGGATTCACCGCCAGGGCCATACAGATGTTCATCAGGCCGCTGGCATAGGTGACGCCGCTCGTCTGCGTGTCAATGATCGCGACATCGTGATCCGGGAGGTCCCAGCCCACCGGGCGGCCGGAGCTGGCCGCGCCGGCGCCGCTCACCAGCGCCGTCCAATCGTGATTGTTGTCATCCATCCACTGGCCGGCCGCGTTGTTCTTGACAATGAGGCCGACGCGCGGCGCCGGCGCCGCTCCGCCGGGGAGGAATGCCGGGTTGATCGGCGGGTTCCAACCGGCGCCGCTGTTGGGCGGGGGATTCACCCCGCCGTAGGGGCCGGCCGGATTGCTCACCACGTTCGGCGGGTAGCCGTTGTTCATCGTCAGACCCCCGCCCAGGATCGTGGAGGTGTTTCCGGACTCGAAGATCGCGACGTAGACCTGCACGTGGCCCGTCTGCGTGTTGAGCCCGACGGCCATCGCCCGCGGATCTTCGCCGTCGATGGCCAGGCGGGTCGGAGGCGCCGCCCGGTTGACCGGATCGAACACGAGCACCGTGTTGGCCTGCGAGCAGGAGACGTACGCACGCTCCGGGCTGCCGGCGAACACCACATCCGCGGGCTCGTCATCCGTCTTGAGCGTCGCGACCACGTTCATCGTCGCCAGGCTCACGATGCTGACACTGTCGGAGATGTGGTTGACCACCCACGCCTCGGTATCGGTGCGGGCCCGGACTGAAACTGGATCGATCCCCACCGGAACCGCCCCCACCCGCAGCGGCAGACCCGACGATACGTCGAACACTTCGAGGCGATTGTCCGCGGTGTTGACCGCCAGCAGAACCGAACCGTCGGGCGTGAGGTCCAGCGGGTGGACGTGCGGATTCTCCCAGTTCACGAAGCCCGTCTGCGCCAGCGCGGGCAGTGCCTGCGCACACAGAGCGACAAGGAACAGTCTGCATGGGTTTCTACGCACGTACGACGGCCCTGAAGAGGGGACCTCATGAGTGTACTGCAAGTCCGCGGGTAGACTCAATCCAGAATTGACCCGGGCCGGAGAAATTGCAGAATACGCGGGATAGGCGGGACGGCTGCGGGATCATCCGCTTGCGGTTCCGGGCGTGTCCCGACCTGTTGGCAGGGGGGAAGGGCGGTCTTGAACCAGGAGGCTGACCCATGGAGCACCGCAAGCTTGGTGAGAGCTCCCTCGAGTTACCGGTCATCACGTTCGGCGCGTGGGCGATCGGCGGGCTGTTCTGGGGCGGTACGGACGACCAGGAGGCGATGGCGGCCATCCGGGCGTCCATCGATCAGGGCGTCGATGCGATCGACACCGCCCCCATCTACGGCCGGGGCCACAGCGAAACCGTCGTCGGCCGGGCCATCCGCGGGATCCGCGACAAGGTCAGGATCCTCACCAAGTGCGGCATCCGCTGGGACGGCCCGGGCCAGCATCATTTCACGATCAAGTCTCCCGAGGGCGATGAGGTCGCCGCCCGGCGAAACGCCAAAGCCGATTCAGTCATCTACGAGTGTGAACAGAGCCTTCAGCGGCTCGGGATTGACTGCATCGACCTCTATCAGGTGCACACCCCGGACACCACGACCCCGGCCGAGGAAACCATGGGCGCGCTGCTGCGGCTCAAAGAGCAGGGCAAGATCCGCGAGATCGGCGTGTCGAACTACTCCGGGCAGCAGATGCGCGACGCGCTCGGACACGCGGCGGTAGCCTCCAACCAGATCCGCTACAACCTCCTGGAGCGCGGCATCGAATCCGATGCCCTCCCGTTCTGCCGTGAGCATCGCATCGGGGTCATCGCCTTCAGCCCGATGGCCATGGGCCTGCTCACCGGCAAGGTCACCCTGGAGCGGCAGTTCCCGGAGACCGACGTGCGCAGCCGTAAGGAGCTGTTTCTGCCCGACAGCCGGCGCCGCGCCCTGGCGGCGCTGGAGCGGATCGGCCCCATCGCCCGGCGGCACGGCTGCACGCTCGGCCAGCTCGCCGTCGCGTGGGTGATCGCTCAGCCGGGCGTGACGACTGCGCTGGTCGGCGCGCGGAACGCTCAGCAGGCGGTTGAAAACGCGGCCGCCGCCCGCGTGCGGCTCACCGCGCAGGAACTTGATGAGATCCGCCGCGCCTTCGAGTAGGAGGCGGCGCATGCCCGATCGCCGCCGGCACCGCGGGCCACACCCCGAAGACCGCAGCCTCTTCGCCCCGGAGATGATCCCCTCGCTGCGCCGGGCGGTCGTTCACCTCTCGTGGCTGTTTTCGAACGGCTACGCCGAGCCCTCCGCGCTCAAACTCGTGGGCGATCGCTTCAATCTGACCGAGCGGCAGCGCATCGCGGTGCGCCGGTGTGCGTGTTCGGACAATTCGCTTGCCCGCCGGCGCCGGTCGATGTGCGGGCCCGACGCCATCCGCGGACAACCGATCCTGATCGACGGCTACAACCTGCTCACGACCATCGAGTGCGCGCTGGGCGGCGGCGTGATTCTGGCGGCGCGAGACGGATGCTTTCGTGACATGGCCAGCATGCACGGCACCTATCGAAAGGTCGACGAAACCCGCCCGGCCATCGAGCTCGCGGGCCGGTGGCTGTCCGGCGCCGGGGCGGGACCGTGCCGCTGGCTGCTCGACAGCCCGGTCTCCAACAGCGGCCGCCTTGCGGCGGTGATGCACGAGTGTGCGGCATCCGCCGGCTGGCCATGGGAGGTGCAGGTGATCCCCGACCCGGATACCCTGCTGGCGGGCAGCGAGCACATCATCGTCACGGCGGACAGCGTCGTCCTCGACGCGTGCGGAGCGTGGCTCAACCTCGCCCGCGCCCTCGTGACCGCAACGACCCCCCAGGCCTGGATCATCGACCTGTCCACCGTCTGATCCCCGATGGTCCGGATGGATCGCGCCTGGCTGCGTCACTCGCAGTGGAAGACCTCTTCCATATCTGCCCACCATTCGCCCGGAGCGCGGGTCTCAAGAGGTTCCTGGCAGGGGCCGACGACCTTCCACCACTCCTGCGTCAGCGGGTCGGCGGCCATCTTCGCCATGTCGGCATCAAAATCCGTGCCCACGTATTCGAAGTAGCTGAACAGCCAGCCGTCCTTGTGGTAGATGGAGTAGTTGCGAATGTTGCATTGCCGGATCATGTCCAGCACGCCGGGCCATACAGCGGCGTGGTGCCGCCGGTATTCCTCGAACCGTTCCGGACGAACCCGAATGACCATCCCGTAGCGTTTCATAAGCACCTCGCACCGGCCGCCCGGTTCGCGAACCGCGGGGCGATCAACACACCGTCACCACCAGCCCTTCGTCGTTGATCTGGAAATCAAAGAACCGCGCCCGCGAGTTGGGCGGCGAAGCCTGCAATTCCTCTCGAATCCGCAGCGCATCGGCCGCCGACTTGCACACCATCAGCAGGAATCCGCCGCCGCCGGCCCCCAGCAGCTTGGCCCCGTGGATGCGAGGTGCGACTCTGGACAACAGCGCCTCGACCTCCGGGTTGCTGGAATCCGGATCCAGCCGTTTGTTGAGCCGCCACGCCTGGTCGATGTACAGACCCGTCAGCGGAAGGTCCTTGGCCGAGACGGCCTCGGCCATCCGCGGCGCCAGATCCCCGATGCGGCGCAGCGTGGCCATTGCCTGGCGGTCGCGATTCAGATACCTGCCCACCACTCCGGAGAGGATATTCCGGGCTAATCGCGTGATCCCCGTGTAGTAGAGCAGCGTCCGCCCGCCGTTGAGCCGCGGGTCGAGCACGTCTGCCGGCAGATAGTGCACGCGCGCATCAGGCACAAGCCCCGGGGCGGCGCTGATGATTTTTACTCCGCCGGTCCCGCCGCCGATCTGGTCCTGCCAGCCTCCCCCTGTGGTGAGGGCCTGCTCGAGTCGGAGCACGCCATGGAAGAGTTCGCGCGGCGAGAGGGTCTGGCCCATCATGCGCCGAAGCACGGCCAGGATGACCGCGCCCATGATGCTGGACGTCCCCAGCCCGCTGCCCTTGGGGATGGCCGCCATCGTCGTCACTTCGATGCCGCCGCCAAATCCGGCCAGCATGTCGGCCAGCGAGGCCTCGGGCCGGCCGCCGGCCTGCGGAGAGAACCCGCTCAGGACCAGCGCGGCTTTGACCAGCGCAAACTCGCTCTCCGCGTGGCGGTAGTCGAGCAGGTCGTCGAGCTCGCGGATCTCGATGCGGGCGCCCAGGTCGATCGAACTGATTCGAACCACGAGGTCGGAGGTGACGCGCGCATACGCCTGAATCGGGGGCAGACCGTTCAGATTCACCGCAACATTGGTGACGCTCCCCCCGTGCTCGAGCGAGTAAGGGGGCGTATCGCTCCATCCGCCCGCCAGGTCCAGCCGCACCGGCGCCCGCCCCCAGACAATCTCGTCGGCCCGCAGAGCGTTCGCCGGCCCGGTTCTCCTGCCTGCCGCAGGTCGATCCGCCGCTCTCCCCGCCGGTGGCGACGAAGCAGACTCCTGGCCGCTGGAGATGATCGCCCGGCTGACGGCCTCGAAGGCCGCCGCCCGGGCCCGCTCAGCCCACTCCCCGATGTCGCGGTCCGGATGGAGGCCCAGGCCCAGGGCCTCGAGCCAGTCCTGTTCGCGACGCTCCAGGCGTGAGGTCAGTTCCGCCCAGCGCTGACCGATGGTATGCCCCCGCTCGTCGTCCAGCGCAGCCACCGCTGTCCCGATGGTGTGGATGACGCGCGGAAAAACGAGTGCGCCCACGCCCGATGCCCTCGCGTCGCCGGCGTGGTAGTACCAGTGAGCCTCCTGCAGAACCGCCGCCAGCCATGCCGGCCGGTCCGGCGCATGACGCATGGCGTAGGCCAGTTCCGCTGCCGACATCTCGCTGGCGGGTCGGAACATCCGCCGCAGAGCCGCCAGCAGGTTGCGAGAGCCGATGTCGGCCCGCCGACCGAAAAAGGCCTCAAGATCGGTCAACTCGGCAACCTCCGCCATGCTGTATCGGGTTGCCGATCTCCAGCGGTGCAGCGCCTCCGCTTCCGCCCTAGCGGGGTCGAACATCCAGAGCCAGCGGTGAAACGCATCAGGAGATTCGATCGCCGGGAACAGCCGGGCGGTCCAGAGCGTCTGGCCGGCCGTGTCTGACCCTGAATCCCACACATCAGCCGGTCCGGCACCGACGGCTTTCAGCCATTCGAGGATCGGACGGCCGCAGAACGTCGCTCCCTGCGCCACCGTATCCTTGAACGTGTCGTCCGCGCCGTAACAGCGAAGGAACCACAGGCGCTGCCCTTGCCGGTCTTGACCCGCGGTGACATCGACACAGGCGCCGCGCGGCAGGGCCAGCGGCGCCGAGACGTCGACGCCGGTGACGACGTTATCGCCGCCCAGCTCGAGCCGCGCCTGGACGCGGCAGCCTTCCACCCAGGCGCCGGTGCCGACCAGTTGGCCCCCTGCGCCCACGTCGTTACCGATGTTGAGTGGAGCATTGACCGCGCTGACACCCAGGTCGTGATGCAGAACGGCATAACCGCTCGAGATGATCTGGCGGGTCGTGCCGAAATGCAGAAACTCGCACCGCGGCAGGACTCGAACGTGGAAGGGAACCCCCCGCAGACCGTCGAACACGGCATGCAGCAGGCCCTCGCTCCATCGCGACCCCGCGCTGCGGGCCGAGGCCACATACTGTTCCCAGGTGACGTCTGTGCCCAGCCCGCAGCAGACTTCGCCGTATAAATCGAGCCCGTCGCGAAGCGCG
>CAZQEN010000013.1:14794-44808 GCA_964591605.1 uncultured Planctomycetales bacterium | reverse complement strand
CGTTGTCTACAACAGTCAAGCCGTCCGAGAACTCTACGAACGGGAGTATGGCTACCCCGCTTCGCGAGGCGTGGTCATCGCCAACGCCGCGAGCGTCGATGATTCTGCGGATCGCGCGGCGGCGGGTGGGGCTGCCTGCGCTGCCCCTCATGCCCACTCCCCCGCTTTTGTCGTGGGCTACGTCGGACGGCTGGGGCGGGAAAAGCGTATTGACATCCTCCTCCGCGCCCTGGCGTCGCTGGACAGCGGCGTGGCCATCCGCGCTGAAATCTACGGGGAGGGCCCCGAGCTCGGGCCCCTGCAGCAGCTCTGCGCCGAGCTGAAGCTCGCCGATCGCGTACGGTTCTGCGGGCCGACCTTCGACGTGCCGGGCGTGTACGAACGCTTCGACGTCGTGGCGTTGTGCTCGCCGCGCGAATCTTCGAGCAACATGATTCTCGAGGCGATGGCGGCCGGAAAGCCCGTGATCGTGACCCGGGTGGGTGGTCTGCCGGAGCTCGTCGAGCACGGCCGGGCCGGCCTGTGCGTGCCGCCGCTGGAAGCGGGCGAACTCGCGGCCGCCCTCCGCCAGCTTGGGCTCGATCCGTACGAGCGGATCCGTCTCGCGCGGGCGGCGCGCGAGCGGGCGCGGGTGCATCACGATCCCCGGCTCATCGGCGAGCGCTGGTCGCGGCTGCTCGCCGGCGTCGCACGCCGGCCGGCGGGCGAGCGACATCACACGCCGGACGGTTTGGCGGTAATACCCTCTGTGGAGATGCATCCATGATGCCGGCTCTTCTGCTGGTGGCCGACCCGAGGCCGGGCGCGGCCGTCGAGACACTGGATCGCATGCTCGCCCTGCGGGGCGTGGACCGCCGGGCGTGCACCGCCGCTGCGAGGGCCGACGACTGGGCGGCGGCCTGCATGGCTCCCCGTGCCAGCGAACCCACCTGCGGCGGCGACGTGCTGGACATCGGCTCGGACCTGCTCATCTGGGCGGGCGAGATGTTCGTTCACTCCCATTGGATCACCGAATGCCAATTGCCGATGGCCGGTTTTCGCGAACCGGCTGCCCAGACGATCGCAAATCGGAAATCGGAAACGGGAAGCGGGGCATCGATCAGGCAGATCTCCGCTGCAGTGCTCGAACAGCTCAAAACTCACGGTCTCGCAGCCCTGGGCCAGATCGACGGCGGCTTCTGCGGTGCGTGGCTGGACCGCCTGGCCCGACGATGGTTCATCTTCGACGACAAGCTCGGCCAGGCGCCGCTGTTCTGGTCGGCGGATGACGATCGACTCGTCGTATCGCCCCAGGCATGGCTGACCTGGCGCGGCATGGGGGCGCCGCTGCGCATCTGCCGCCACGGCGTTGCCGACCTGATCCGCACACAGAACATGTGCGACGATCACACGCTCATCGAGAACGTCCGCTGGCTGCCGCGCGGGCAGGCCCTGTGCTGGGGCGACGAGGGGGTGGGTTACTGTCGCTACTGGGATTTCGACTACACGCGCGGGCGGATCGAAGACGCTGACGAAGCCCTCGACAGCTACCTCGAAACCTTCACGGCCGCGATGCGTCGACACGCCTCGACGAGCGGGCAGCTTCTGCTGGGTATCAGCGGCGGCCTGGATTCCCGGCTCTTCCTGGCCATGGGCGAGCGCATCGGCCGCGTGCCCCGCTGTTTCACGGCCGGCTGGCCGTTCTATGAAGACGTGCGGTTCGGGCGCCGGCTGGCCCGCGTCGCCGGCGCCGCCCACGACCTCGTTTCGCTCGATGAGCACGCCCTGCCCGAGCGGCTCGAAGCGGCCATCATCGACACGGATGGTCTGCAGAGTGCGGCCCACCTGCCGCCGCTGCTGCCGATCCGCCCGTACCTGCACGAGCGCGCGGGCGCCGTCCTGCTGGACGGCTTCTTCAACGGCCTGGTGGGCGGAGGCACGGTCCCGGCCGATGAGACGCCGGGCGTGGCCCCGCATCAGACGCACTGGGCACGCTCGCGCCTGCACTCCGGCGGCGAGATCGATTTCGTGAACGCGCTGCTTCAGCCCGCGCTGGCCCGCGAGAGCCAGTCAGACTGGGAGTCGCGGATCGATCTGATTTACCGCACCGCCCCGGCCGTCGATTCGCTTTCGCGCGCCGAGTACACGATGGTTCACGGCCGGACCGGCCGCGTGGACGTGCTCGGCACACGGCTGCTTCGCGACGACGTCCTGGTGCGAAACCCCGCCAGCGACCGCGCCATGCTCGACTGGCACCAGCGGGTGTCGCCCCGGCTGCGTCGGGCCCGGGCACTCTATGTGGCCGCCCTGCGGAAGGTCTTCCCGCGGTATGCCCGCGTGCCGCGGGCCGACGGTTGCGGAGCGCTGCCGGTCGCCACGAACCGGCTGCTGCGGGAGTATTGCTGGCAAATGGATCGGCTGCACCGCTGGTATGCCCGCGCCCGCTACAGCGTCGCGCGCCGGCACGGTACGAGCAGCGCGGCGCTGCGATCCTGGGCGCTGGATGTCTGGCGCCGGTCGGGCCGGCTTGACATTCTGCGCGAACCGACCGCCCGCATCCTCGAATGGGTCCGCCGCGAGTCGCTGCTCGACTTGTGGCGCCGCTCGGCCGCCGACGCACGCAGCGCGGAACAGGTCCTCACGCTCGCGACGCTCGAGGTCATGATCCGCCGGCTCGAGTCACAGCCGGCGTCGCAGGAGGTCGAACCGCAGAGGCGCAGCGAACGCACAGGAGAGACGATCGGCACGTCTCAAGCGTCCTCGCATTTTCAGAGCCTCTGCCGTTGATGATCCGCCGGCGAGATTCGCGCCTCGCACCAGCGAGTGGGGCGCAGGAGTGTGTGATGCGTATTCTGCTGACCGCACCGTTTGTCGGCGAGATCGGCTGGGAGCTGCTCGCCTGGCAGGGGATCGTGCGGCGGACGCTGCGCCACGGCCGGTTCGACCGTCTCGTCGTCCTGGGGACCCCGGGCCGGGCGGGCTTTTATCTCGACATGCCGCTCGACTATCGCGACATTGATCTCTCCATGGTTCCCGGCGTGCCGTACGAAGACCGGCGATTCTCCGCGGATTCGATTATCGGCCCCGACGCCATCCGCGCCGTCGTGGCCGAAATGGTCGAACCGGTCGCACAGCACTACCAACGCCAGGGCTGCGAGATCGGGGAACTCTGGCCCTCTTACGATGGCCGGTTCCAGCCCACGGACGAGCGGCATCAGTGTTTCATCCGCTTCGAAAGAGATGCGGTCCGGCCGCTACCCGCCCCGTCCGTGCTGCTCGTGCCGCGGACGCGGAGCCTGGGTGCGCATCGCAACTGGCCGCCGGCGGCCTGGCAGGAACTTCGCAAGCTCCTCGAACGGCGGGGAATCCACACGCTCGAATACCCCTGCGATGCCCGGACGGCCATCGAACGTCTCAGCGCCTGCGATCTGGCCGTCGGACAATCGACCGGCGGCATGCACCTGGCCGGCCTGTGCGGCTGCCCGCGCGTCGTGTGGGGATCGGAGGATTACCTCTGGACGCGGTTCGAGTTCACCAACCGCCAGCGCTATGAGACGGTCTGGAATCCGCTGGCGGCGCCCACCTTCTATCATGAAGTGAAGGGCTGGCCGGAACCCCGCGAGGTGTCCGAGTGGGTCGCCCATGGGCTGCGCCGCATCGGCCGGCGCACCGGCGCGGGCACGCGCCGCGCCGCGTTCCGCCTGCGCTGGCGGGCCCAGCGCTTCATCGCCGATCAGATCATGCGGGGCTCGATTCTGCGGCAGGCCCCCTGGCCCGTGCAGAGATGGGTGCGTTATGGCCTCATGTGAAATCCTGTGGGAGGCTCCGCCGATCGAGTGCGAAGCGCCAGCGAGGGGTTCCTGCGAGGAGGCGCCCCTGCCGGCGAACCCCTCGCTCGCGCTTCGAGCTCCACGGGTTTCGCATGGGTGCACAAAGTCGATGCCGGATCTGACAGATGCGATGCGCCCGGCCCACCCGGTGCTGGCGTGTGAGGTCTGCCACTCTACCGATCACGAGCGCTCCCTGCGTCTGCGGTTCAAGGATCACCCCGGCTGGTTCCAGCTCTGGCAGTGCCGCGGCTGCGGGCTCATCTTCAACTGGCCGCGCCTGCCCGACGATGCCCTGCACGGGCAGTACGACGGCGACTACTACTTCTTCCACCAGCCGCCCGCCCGTCGCTGGAGCCGCACGACGCAGATCTACCTCGAGCAACTGCTCCCGCTCGAATCCGCGCCTGCCCGGACGCTGCTCGATGTGGGCTGCGGCCGCGGCGATCTGCTGGCCCTGGCCCGCGCCCGCGGCTGGCAGGTCTGCGGGCTCGAACTCTCGCCGCAGGCCGCCCGCGAGGCCCGCCGCGAGCACGGCCTGGACGTCCGGGTCGGAACCGTCGAATCGCACGCCGGCGCGCTCGGCCGGTTCGATGCGGTGATCTGCACCGACGTCATCGAGCACGTCGCGTCGCCCCGCCGTTTCGTGCAGGGGCTTCACCGCCTGGTGCGGCCCGGCGGGCATGCCATCGTCGAGACACCGAACTGGGGCAGCGCCTGGCGGCGACTGGGCGGACCCGCCTGGCTCGGCCTCAACCGCTTTCACATCTACCTCTTCAACGCGCACAACCTGCGCCGGCTCATGACCGTCTGCGGTTTTCACCACTGCCGCGCCCGCACCTCGACCAACACCGCCCACTGCGAGTGGGGTGTCCGGCCCGAGCTCGGGCCGGCCCTGCAGGCGCTGCCGGCGGGGCTGCGCTGGCGTGCCCAGCGCCTGCTCAACCGCCTCACGCCGCCGGCGCCGTCCGTCGCCCTGCGGCGGAATCCCCCTGCCAGCATCAACGACGCCCTTGGCTGGATCGAGCGTCATGCCGGGCGGCATCTGTCGCTTGACCCGCACGACGGTCCATTCGCGGCCAGCACCTGGCACGACAACCTGGCCGTTATCGGACGCGCCTAAACACCTCAACTCGCGCCGCCAGAGACCGATATTGCGCCTGGGAGTCAACCATGGATGCGTGGGAACACTGGATCTGCCGGGCCGACCCGGTCATCGACCTGCCGCGGGAGCACCGCGTGCTCCTCATCAGCTACCAGTTCCCTCCAGTAGGAGGGAGCGGTGTCCAGCGGCCCGCCAAGCTCGCGGCCTGTCTCCCCGGCTGCGGGTGGGACGTCGAAGTCCTGACCGCCGACCACGCCCGATTCGCCTGGCACGACCCCACGCTCCTGCAGGATCTTCCGGACACCGTTCGCGTGCATCGCTTCAGCGGCTACGAGCCGGCCTGCGTGGCCCGGCGGGCGGTGTCGTGTCTGCGGTTCCGCAGTCACGCCGCCCGGCAATGGGTGGAGGATCGCCTCTACTGGCGGCTGGCCCGCTGGGCCGGACGCTGCAGCGGCGGAAACGGCGAGTCGTGGTGGGTGCGCCCCGCCATCTCGGCTGCTCACGCACTCAATCGCCGGAATCCGTTCGATGCGGTCATTTCGACCGGCCCGCCGCACTTCGTGCATGCGGTGGCCCTCGCCTTCGCCCGCGGCGCCCGCATCCCCTGGATGGCCGACCTGCGCGACCCCCTGGTGAGCGACTTTGACCGGACACCGGCCTCGGCCGTGCATCAGCAGACGCAGCGCCGCTTCGAGCGCCTTCTGCTGCGTCACGCCGACGCCGTCATCACCACGTGCGAGGCGTTCGCCGAGGATCTCCAGACGCGGTTCCCCGCCCGATCCGGCGCGATTCGGTGTATTCCCAACGGCTTTGATCGCCGGGACCTGCGCACGCACCTGGTGCGGGCGGGCCGGGCTGCTGATCGCCGCTGTTGCAGGTTGCTGGCATCGGGTTCGTTTTACGGACGCCGCGAACTGCACCGCGTGCTCGGTCCGTTGTCCGCGGCACTGGCCCGGCATCCCGAATGGGCCGGCCGTGTGGAGCTGCGCCTCGTCGGCACCGTCGATGCCCGGCAGCGGCGTGAACTCGAACACCAGCGGCCCGAGTGGCTGATCGTCGAGGGCTACGTGAGCCATCAGGAGGCCATCGCCCGCGCTTTCGAGGCCGACTGCTCGCTCGTGCTCGTGCCGGACTGCGCCCACGGGCGGATGAGCATCCCCGCCAAGACGTTCGAGCTGCTCGCCCTGCCGCGGCACATCCTGGGACTGGTGCCGCCCGGCAGCGAGTGCGAGCGCATCCTCGGGCGCGCGGGAGCGTGCACGCTGGCTCCCCTCGAAGACGAGCGGGCGGTGAGCGGCGCCTTCGAGCGGATCCTCCGCAATCATTTCGCGGGCACCCTGACCAGCCGGCGGAATTGGCAGCAGATCGACGCATACGATCGCCGGCATATCGCCGGGCAGTTCGCCGCGGTTCTGCACGAGATCTGCAGCCCGCACGCGCAGGAGTGGTCTCCGATCGACGCGGCCGACCCCGGCGCCGAGCTGATTCTCGACCGCCCGGGCCCGACCCCCCGCAAGAGCCGCCGGCGCAAGCCGGATCTGGACCTCGATGTGCTGGGTGTGACATGAGGCGTCCGATCCGACGCCTCCTGTTCGTCACCGATGCGCCCGGATTCGGCGGCGCGGAGCGATACATCCTGGACATGGCCCGTGCCGCCCGCCGGCGGGGCATCGAGCCGCACATCTTCTGGGCGCCTTTGCCGGAGAGCGATCCGGACACGTTTGCGAAAGCGGGCGGCAGCGAGATCCCGCTGACGGCGGTTGAGCCGGTTCGCACGGCCTCTTTTCGCCGATGGGCCGGGGCCTTGCGCGCTGTGACGCAGCTGCACGCTCCGGACGCGATGGTCATCAACGCCTGCGGCCGGCCCCGGTTCTGGAGCACGGCCTGGCTGGCCCGGCGAAGCGGCATTCCGGCCGTGTGGGTGCACCACATGGTCGAGGGGCGCGACCACCGGCGGCTTGCACCGCAGTGGCTGGGCGGCCGCATGGAAGGATTGTCGCTCTGGCGCGTGCGACAGGCGCTGCGGCATCGCCTGGCCGCCGCCGCGGCGACGGCCGTGATCACCTCCAATGAGCGGGACAGGGAATCCATCATCCGCTGGCAGGGTGTTCCCGCGTCCAGAATCCAGGTCATCCCTCCGGGGGTGGACGTGGAGCGCTTCCGCTTCGACACCGCTGCCGGAAGCCGCCTGCGCGGCGGGTGGCTGCGGGACCAGGGCTGCGCGGCGGCCTGCTGCGATGAGCCGCTGGTGATCGGCACGGCCGGCCGCCTGATTCAGGGCAAAGGGGCGGATCGGCTCATCGAGGCGACCGCGCTGCTCGTTCGCGACAACGTCAACGTGCTCGCCGTCATCGCGGGCTACGGACCCCAGCGCGAAACACTGACCTCTCTGACCCAGGCGCGCGGCATCACCAACCGCGTGCGGTTCATCGATTTCGTATCAGACATGCCGGCGTTCTACAGCGCGCTGGACGTGTTCGTGCTGTGCAGCGAGAGCGAGTCCTTCGGCCTGACGCTGACCGAAGCGATGGCGTGCGGTCGGCCCGTGGCCGCCACGCCGACGGCCGGAGCGCGGCTGCAGGTCCTGCACGGCATCACCGGCTGTCAGCTTCAGGGTTTTTCACCCGGTGAACTGGCCCGCGCGCTGGCCGGCCTGGCGGCGGCCCCGCGTCAGCGCGAACAGATGGGCCGGCAGGGCCGACGCCGTGCCGAAAGCGTCTTCAACATTGAACTCACGCTCGACCGCACGCTGGCCGCCCTCGGCAATCCCGCGGGCCGATCCGCGAGCGGGCAGCGGCCGGCACCGTCGCTCAGCGCCGACGTTCTGACATGTGCCTCGGGCCCGATGCCGGCCGCAGACACGGGCGAGTGTGCCGTCGTCTGAACCCCGCGGTTATCGGGCTCCCGCGCGGCGTCCGATAGCTTCACTCGACCCCCGTTCCCGCCGATGAACAGGCATGCGGATCCTCGTTTTGGCGAGCGAACCTCCGTGGCCGTTGTGCTACGGCGGGCGGTTGCACTGCCATGAGCTGTGCCGCAGGCTGGCTTTGCGCCACGAGCTGCTGCTCCTGGCTCAGAACCCCTGCCAGGAGGGCTCGCACACCTTCAACTACGAATCCCGCATCGCGGAGCCTGCCGGGCCGGGCGCGCGGAGAGTAAACCATCTCGACTCCGCGATTGCCCTGGGTCGAGTGGACCGCTTCTTCGGGATCGATCCGGGTTTCGTGACCGCGGTTTGGCGCTGCGTGGAGGAGTGGCGGCCGGACGTGGTGATCGGGATGAACTACCCGTCGCTGGCGTGGCTGGCCCGCATCCGCGGCGTCCCGACCATCTGCGATCTGCACGATGATGAAACGCTCCACGCCTGGCGCGAACTGCGCAGCGGCCTTCGCGGGCGGCTCTGGTCCAACCTCAAATCGCTCGCCGCCATCGCGCTGTTCGAGCGCCGCTATCTGCGCGGAGTCAGCGCGGTGACCGTGCTCTCGGAGCCCGATGCCCGATGGTGCCGGCTTCAGGCGGGCGGGACGCGCGTCGAATGCATCCCGCACGGCGTCGACTGCGGCTACTTCGCGCCGGTTGAACCGCCCGGATCCGGCGATGCGGTCGAAGACGAAAACGAGATCATCTTCTGGGGCGGCCTGACCTTCCGGCCCAACATCAGCGCCATCCTGCACTTCGCCGATCGCGTCTGGCCGCTGCTGCGCAAAGCACGCCCGGCGCTGCGCTGGACGATTGTGGGCTGGGGCTCCCCGCCGCAGCTCGAACACATTCGCAGCCTGCCCGGCATCCGGTTCACCGGCCGCGTCGACGACCTCCGGCCGTACGTGGCCCGCGCCGCCGTCGCCG
Source organism: uncultured Planctomycetales bacterium (assembly GCA_964591605.1). Taxonomy (GTDB): domain Bacteria; phylum Planctomycetota; class Phycisphaerae; order UBA1845; family PWPN01; genus CAYLLT01. Next base: position 36,051 of record CAZQEN010000013.1, on the reverse strand, counting down.
TCGTCCCGATGGTCAGCGGCGCCGGGATCAAGAACAAGCTGATGGAAGCCTGGGCGATGGCCAGGGCCGTGGTCTGCACACCGATGGCCCTGGGCAGCCTGCCCGGCGTCCACGGCCGCAACGTCTGGATCGCCCGCCGCCCGCGCGAGCTCGCCGACGGCGTGCTCACGCTGCTCGACGACGCCCCCCTGCGCCGCCGCATCGGCCAGGCCGCCCGCGAGACCGCGATGCAACATTGTTCATGGGATCAAGCCGCCGAGCGTCTCGAACGCCTCTGTCAGGAACTCACATCCCATTGCGGATTGCGGATTACCAATTGCGGATTGAGCACCAGGGGTTCCGCGGTTGACGGCGGCGCTGACGGCAGCCAGTTGCCATGCTCCTGTCCACAATCCGAAATCCGAAATCCGAAATCCGAAATGCCCCAGGAGGCGCTCTGCCATGCCACTGCGTAGCATCGCCTTCCTGGCCTACTTCTTCGCGAGCTCGATGGGCACGTTCGCCTATCCCATGGCCGGCGTGATCTGCTACATCGTGCTCTACCACGTCTATCCCCAGACCACCTGGTGGGGCAAGGCCCTCGAACCGTTCGGACTGCGCTACTCCTTCATCTGCGGCATCTGCCTGCTCGTCGGGGCGACGCTGAACCTCAACCGCCTGCGCTTCGGGCGCCGCGCGCTGCATCCGGTCGAGCTGGGGATCATCCTGCTCTTCCTGGTGATGGTGCTTTCGACGGTGACCGGCGGTCAGTGGGACATCCACACCGAGTTCGTGCTCGACAAGATGTGGAAGGTGTTTCTGTTCGTGCTCGTCATGTCGCACGTGGTCACGAACCGCCGGAACCTGTGGCAACTGACCGTGCTGCTCGCCGTGCTTGCCCTGTATCTGGGGCACGAGGCGAAGAATGCCCCGCCGGGGGCCTTCACTGAGAACCGTCTCAACGGCATCGGCGGCCCGGACTTCCGCGAGTCGGTCGGCCTGGCCCTGCACCTGCTCGCCCTTCTGCCGTTCGTGGTGATCCTGCTCAAGCAGAAGGCCCTCTGGTACCGGGCCCTGGCGGTTCTGGCGGCCACCTACTCCGTGAATGCGGTCATTCTCTGCCGCGCGCGGGCGGCGTTTCTCGCGGCGATCGTCGCGGGCATCGCGGCGCTGTTCTACGTGCCGCGCCGTCACCGCCTCTGGATCGGCGGCATCCTGGTCGTGGGGCTCGCGGGCGGCGTGTTCCTCGCGGACACTTATTTCTGGAACCGCATGGTCACCATCTTCCGGTCCGGCGAGGAGCGCGACCGTTCCGCCGCCAGTCGCATCGAAATCTGGTCCGCCGCCTGGGACATGGTCAGGGACAACCCCCTGGGTGTGGGCGTCGGCCAGTTCCAGGCACGGATCGGCGACTATGCCCGCAGCGAGACCCTCCGCCAGCGCGATGCGCACAACACGTTCGTCCTGTGCGCCGGCGAACTGGGGTTCGCCGGCCTGTTCGTGTACGTGGCCACCCTGGCGGGGGCGTGGATCACCCTGGGGACGCTCTCGCGGAAACTGGGGGAACTCGCCGATCCGGGACTGTACCGCTGGCTCATCTTCGCCAACCGGCTCGCCCTGATCGTCTACATCGTCGGCGGCCTGTTCACCAGCCGCTTCTACACGGAGGGGGTCTGGTGGCTCATTCTGATGCCGGTGTGCCTCACCCGCGCGGTGGAGAATGAGCTCAAGGAAGCAGCCGACGCGGCCGCGGCGAATGTCCCCCGCACGAGACACACCGCACTGTGGCTGGGATGGCAGCCGGAGGCGGCAACATGACAGCCACCGCCCAGCCTTTCACCGCGACGCCGCCGGCCCGCCCGTTCGACGAGGGCCGGTCGCGGCTCATCGAGCGCGTCAACCGGCTCTATCACGAATGGACGGCCGCACGATTCGACGCCGACCACCGCGCCCGCCATCGCGTCGAAGCGGCCTTCTGGCGCTCCGTGGGCGAAAGCCTGCTTCGGAATCCTTCACACGCCACGTCGGCGCGGGTCGTGCTCGATATCGCCTGCGGGAGCGGGTTCGTGGCCGGGCAGCTCATCCCGTATTCAACGCCGACGGACCTGATCCTGGGTGTGGACCTGAGCGCGGCCTCGCTCTCGTCAGCGGCCCGCAAATGCGCCGACCGGCCGGGCCCGCACGTGCGATGGATGGCAGGCAGCGGCACGCGGCTCCCGCTGTACAGGGCGTCCGTCGACCTGGTCACGGTCAACGCGTCGCTCCATCATTTCGCCGCCCCCGAGATCCTCCTGCGCGAGATCGATCGCGTGCTCAGGCCGGGCGGATACTTCGCGATCGGATTTGAGCCCAACGCGCGATACTTTGAGTTTGCGGCGCTGTGCCGATGCGGCGCGGCGCTCGACCGGCTTTCCTGGTACCTGAGCGTCCGGCAGAACCTGCGGCGTGCCGGCCGGCTGCTCGCTCCCGGCCTCGCACACCTCTCGCCGGCGCCGCACGAGAGCGGCGCGGCCGGGGGCGATGACCACCACGTCGCATCGCTCATCGCCCGGCGACTGGTCTGCGAACGATTCTCCGTCGAGGAGCTCGCGCCGGACGCCGTGCTGGACCTGGTCGATCCCCACACACGGGGCCGCGATGGCCCGTCCGGTCTGCACCTGGCGGAACTGCTCGCCCGAAACCTGCCGCGTTTCGAAATGCTCCGCGTCGAGACCTCCGACTTTCTGGGCGCCTCGGCGCGGCGGTTCCGGCCCATCCGGGCCGTGGCGGACGCCATCGGCCGGCGGCTCGCGCCGGACAGGGGCAGCCTGATTTCGTGCATGCTGCGAAAGGCAGGGCCGGCCGCATGATCGCCACCGCACCCGATCCGGCGTGCCTGAGTCGTGAGCGCTTCCAGGCGCCCGGCCGCGTGCTGCGCGTCCTGCACGTGCTGCCCTCGCTGCAGCCCGGAGGCATGGAGACGGCGTTCCTGCGATATCTGCGCGCGTGGACCAACCAACCGCCCCCGGGGGATGAGCATGGCCTCGTCATCCTGGGCCCGGCGGACCCTTCACTGCAGCCGGCGTGCGAATCGATCCCCGTCTGGCCCCTGGGGGTCCGCGGACGCTCGTGCCGCGCTGCCTGGCGCCTGCGCAGGATCATCCGCGCATTCGCGCCCGATATCGTACACGCCCGCACGACCGCGACGTGGGTGGACGCGGCCTTCGCCGCCCGCGGGCTGCCGGGCGTGCGCCTGCTCGTGGGATTCCACGGGCGCGAACATCTGCGCGAACCGTCCTGGCCGCGCCGGGCGGCGCTCGGCTGGGCCCTGAGGTGCGCCGCCGGAGCCATCACCTTGTCGTATGACTCCGCCGACTGGCTGCGGCGCACGTTTCACGTCCCCGCCGCCCGCCTGACCGTGATTCGCAACGGGGTGGACGTGGAACACTTCCGCCCGCTGCACAGCGATGAAGCCCGGCCGATGTGCGGCGGCCTGCTCGCCGCGAAGGAACGCCTGCTCGTCCTGTGCGTCGCGAATCTCGTGCCGATCAAGGCCATTGAGGTCCTGCTGGCCGCGTGGCGGCGCGTCCGCATGATCGTCCCCGACGCACGGCTGGCCATCGCCGGCGAAGGACCCGAGCGCGCGCAGCTGGCAGATGTCTGTCAGCGTCTGCGCATCGCCACGAGCGTCTCGCTGCTCGGCCGGCGCACCGACGTGCCGCAGCTCCTGCGGGCCGCCGACCTCTTTGTGCTTCCCAGCCGCTACGAGTGCTGCAGCAATGCCCTGCTGGAGGCCATGGCCGCGGGTCTGGCGTGCATCGCCACGACCGGCGGGGGCAGCCCCGAGCTGATCGCCGCGCATCGAACCGGCTGGCTCGTGCCGCCGGATGACCCGCCCGCCCTCGCGGAGGCGATGATCTCCGGACTGCTCAGCGCCGACGCCCGCCGTCGTGTCGGCCGGGCGGCCCGCGAGTACGTCGTGCAGGAACACCAGCTCACCGATGTCGCGCGCCGGTATCGCGAATGCTATCTGCGGACTGCGGGAGACAGCAGCGAGAGAGACTGAAACAACGATGAAGATTGGGATCAGGAAGAATCTTTCGTTCTGCATCTGCCAGGCGACCCGCACCGTTCAGCCTGCCTCGAGACTCGGGCTTGATCGCGAGAGGAGGCCGGCATGTGCGGAATAGCCGGTCTCGTGCGCTGGTCGGCCCTCCGGCCCGACGAAGCGGGTATCGGCGCCCGCATGGCTGATTGTCTGCACCACCGCGGCCCGGACGCCGCCGGCCTCCACGAGGATGCCTGGACCAGCTTCGGACACCGACGTCTGAGCGTGATTGACCCGGCGGGCGGGCACCAGCCGCTCTCGAATGAGGACGGCTCGGTGTGGGTGGTCTTCAACGGCGAGATCTACAACCATCTCGAGCTGCGCAGCGGGCTGGAGGCCCGCGGCCACCGCCTCGGCGGCCGCTCGGACACAGAGGTGATTCCGCACCTCTACGAAGAACTTGGCGAGGACTTCGTCCACCGTCTCAACGGAATGTTCGCCATCGCCCTGTGGGACGCCTGCAAGCGGCAGTTGCTGCTGGTGCGCGACCGGCTGGGCGTCAAGCCGCTCTACTGGCACGACGACGGCCGGCGCATCCTCTTCGGATCGGAGCTCAAGGCGCTGCTCGCCGCCGGCGATGTCGACCCGCGCGTCGATCTCTGCGGCCTGGCCGACTATCTCACCTTCGGCCATGTCCCCGCCCCGCGCACCCTCTTCGAATCCGTGCGCAAACTCGAGCCCGGCCATCTCGCGGTTTGCCGTGAAGGCGGCGTCCGCGTGCGCCGATACTGGGAGATTCCCGCCGCGCGGCCGTCCGAAGATGCACCGCCCCATCCGGGGCCATCGGTCGAGGCATTCGCGGCCCTGCTCGAAGACGCCGTCCGCATTCGCATGATCGCCGATGTCCCGCTCGGCGCGTTCCTGAGCGGAGGACTCGACTCGGCCGCGGTGGTCGCCGCCATGACGCGAAGCGGCGCCCCGCGCGTGCTCACCCACACCATGGGCTTCAGCCAGTCGGCCCTCGACGAGCGCGAACCCGCCCGGCAGACGGCGGCGCTGCTCGGCACCGAACACTATGAGATGCTCGATTCCTCCGACGTGGCCGAAACCGCACTGCATCTGGCCTGGCACTTCGACGAGCCGCTGGCCGACGCGTGCGCGATTCCGACCTTCCTGCTGTGCCAGGCCACGCGGCGGCGCGTGACCGTGGCCCTCGCCGGCGACGGAGCGGATGAACTGCTGGGAGGCTATCGCCGCTATCGCTTCAGTCTGGGCGAAGAGCGATGGCGCACCCGGCTGCCCGGATTCCTCAAGCAGGTGCCCGCCCTGCTCGGCGCCGCTTATCCCAAGGCCGACTGGCTCCCCCGCCCGTTGCGGGCCCGGGTGACGCTGCAGAACCTCGCGTGTGATGCCGTGCACGCCCATCTGCGCAGCACCGCCCTCCACTGCGGCGCGATGCTCGGGCGGCTGCTTCACCCCGAGCTGCAGCACCAGCTCTGGGAGTACTGCCCGTTCGAGCGCCGACTCCGGATGGCCCGGGATTACGACAGCGATGATCTGCTCGGGCGTCTGCTTTACCTCGATTCGCGCACGCTGCTCCCGGACCGCATGCTCACGAAGGTGGACCGGGCCAGCATGGCCGTCGGGCTCGAGGTGCGCGAGCCGTTCCTGGACTACCGGCTCGTCGAGCTGGCGGCCCGCACCCCGGCCGCGCTTCGCGTCGATAAGCAGATCGTGCGGGAAACCCTCCGCCGCTGGAGGCTCGATCCGATCGTCGATCGGCCCAAGAAGGGATTCGAGGTCCCGCTGGATGCCTGGTTCCGCGGGCCGCTCCGGTCATTCTCGCACGATCTGCTGACCGCCGCCGATGCGCGGGTCACCGAATGGCTGGAGCCGGCCGCCGTTCGCCATATCTGTGCCCGGCACGATGGAGGATGGAGCAACTTCGGTGACGTGCTCTGGGCGCTGCTGAGCCTCGAGCTCTGGGCCCGTCGAATTCACGATCCGGCAGCCGCCCGCCGCCGGGAATGCAGGTCAGACACTTCGAGCAGCGTTTCGCAGGGATCGGCCGCATGAGAATCCTCACCACGACGATGTGTTATCCGACGGAGCAGTACCCTGATCAGGGTGTATTCATCCAGCGGCGGTCGCTGGCCGTCGCTCAGCTTCCAGGCGTCAGCCTGCGCGTCGTGTCACCGCAGCCCTGGTGTCCGTTTCTGCGTCCGAGCATCGCGAGCACGGGTGCGGGCCCGCTGCCGGTGCAGTATCCGCGCATGTTGAGTGTGCCGGTGCTCGGCTGGGCCACGGACGCCCTGGCGTTCGCCCGCGCGATCGAGGTGCAGGTCCTCCGGGACATGCTCGTGGCCCGTCGGCCCGACGTGATCGACGCCCACTTCGAGTATCCCGACGGCGTGGGGGCCTGGCTCGCCGGACGGCGGCTGCATATCCCGGTCGTGGTCACGCTTCGCGGCAAGATCGTCTCGCTGTCGCGCAAGGCCCTGCGCCGAATGCAGATCGCGTGCATGCTGCGCGGCGTGGCCGCCCGCATCGCGGTCAGCCGCAGCCTGGCCGACTGGGCGCGGCGCGTCGGCGGGTCGGATCTGAGCGTCCACGTGATCCCGAACGGCGTCGACCCGGATGTGTTCCACCCCATCGATCGCGTCCACGCCCGCCAGTCGCTGCGCTGGCATCCCGGGCGGCGCTACATTCTCGCCGTCGGCCACCAGCAGCGCGTCAAGGGCTTCGACCGCGTCCTGGCCATCACGCGACCGGTGCGGACGGCGGTCGCCGATGCGCGGTTCGTGCTCGTCGGCAGCACGCGGGGCGAAGCATCCTTTCAACGTACCCTCCAGGAGCTGGTTTCCAACTGCAATCAGGACTCACCGGCATCGGATCCATTTGTGCAATTGCTGCCGCCGGTGCCCGCCCACCTGTTGAATCTCATGCTCAACGCCGCCGACGTGATGGTCAACGCGTCGCGCAGCGAGGGCTGGTGCAACGCCATCACCGAGGCGCTCGCCTGCGGCACACCGGTCGTCGCCACCGATGTCGGCGGAAACGCCGAGCAGATCCGCACGCCGCAGCTCGGCTCCATCGTGCCCGACGACGAGCCCGAGGCGCTGATCGCCGCCGTGATCGATGCCCTCGCCCGCCCGTGGGACCGCGAGATCATCGCCCGTGCCGGCGCGGCCCGCTCCTGGAGCGACACCGCGCGACAGGTTCACAACGTGCTGTCTCACGCGGCCTTCGACAGGCTCCCGCAGGCCGAATCGATGGCGGAGGCCGCCCCATGAACCGGTGGCTGGCGAAGCACCTGCTCTGGCCGGCCAGTGAATGGCTCTGCGGCCGCGATACGTGGCGTCGATGGCACGAGCTGCGATCCCTTGAAAGTCTGACCGCCCGCGAGCTGCAGTGGCTCCAGGCCAGCCGGCTCCGGCAACTGGTCTATCACGCACACAAGAACTGCCCCTTCTATCGCGAGCGGTTCACGAACCTCCACGTGGGTAATCTGCCGCCGGCCGAAGACGCTGGCGGCGAATCCGATCCGCTCGCCTGGTTTCGCGAGGTTCCGATCCTGACGCGGGAAGACATCCGTGAGCATCGCGAGGCCATGGTCTGGCCCGCGGTGCGCGGACGGCTGATCCCTTACGCGACGGGCGGCTCGAGCGGCGAGCCGTTGCAGCTCTACCTCGACCCGCCGCGTGCGGCCGCAGACTGGGCGGCCCGCTGGCGAGCCCGCGCCTGGTGGGGACTGGGCCCGGGCGACGTCGAAGTCCTCCTGTGGGGCGGGCCTGTACGCGACGGGCTCAGGGACCGCGCTCGTCGCCTTCGCGACCGCAGCCTCAACCAGCACATCCTCAGCGCGTTCGACCTCTCGGACACCAGTATGGCCGAATATGTGCGCCGCATCGGCCAGCTTCGACCGGCGTGCGTCTACGGATATGCGGGCAGCCTGGCTCTTCTGGCCCGCTATGCCCTCGAAGAGATCACAGCCGAACTGCCCTTGCACCAGCCTCGCCTGCGGGCGGTTTTTACCACCGGCGAGGTGCTGACGGCGCCGGATCGCCACGCCATTGCCGCGGCCTTCGGCGTTCCGGTGGTGCAGGAATATGGCTGCCGCGATGGCGGCCTGCTCGGATGTGCCTGTCCGGAAGGTTCGCTCCACGTCCCGCAGGAGAACGTCATGGTCGAAATCGTCGACCCGCAGGGCCAGCCGGTGCCTCCGGGCGAGCCGGGCGACGTGGTCATCACGAACTTCGATACGCCGGGTATGCCGATCATCCGCTATCGCAACGGAGACGTGGCCGTCATGGGCACCGGCCCCTGCCGTTGCGGACGGCACTCGCAGATCATCACGCAGGTCCAGGGCCGCCGAACGGATCACATCGTCCGCCGCTGCGGCGCGAACGTGGTCCCCATGCACGCGCTGTCGTTGATCTATGCCGTGCGGGAAGTGCCCGGAGTCCGGCAATTCCGCATTCACCAGCCGGCCCTGGATCGCCTCGAAGTGGACCTCGTGCCGGGTCCGCGCTTCACCGACGATGCCCAGCGGCGCATCCTCTCGGGCCTGCTGGAACGGATGGGGCCGGGCGTGCAGATCGACATCCGGCGGCGCACCCACCTCCAGCCGCTTTCCTCAGGCAAGCACGTGTGCGTCACATCCGACGTGAAGAGCAACGAAGGCGCGGCTGCCGCGATTGCGCTGGCCTGATTCTCCGTGGGCCATCGTCAGTCCGCGTGGGGGACCAGATCGCACACCACCGCGATCTCGTCGCACCGCTCCTGGAGCGGGCATCGCACGCAGTCGGTCCACACCTTGTGCGGCAGCGTATCCTTGGGCACGACGCGGAAACCCTGCTTCTCGAAGAACGGCTGATCGCGCGTCAGGGCGAAGACGCGCGAGAGGTTGAGCACCCGCGCCTCATCCAGCGCCGCCCGCACCAGGAGCGTGCCGATCCCCTGCCCGCGCCGAGCCTCGTCCACCGCCAGGCTCTTGATCTCCGCCAGATCGCGCCAGACCAGCTCCAGGGCCGCACAGCCGATGACCTCACCCGCCGCCTCGCCGGTGCAGACGAAGAAATCTCGCAGATGCTCGTAGAGATCCGCGTGTGAGCGGAAGAGCATCCGGTTCAACTCCGCATGGAACGTCACCAGCCGGTGAATCCCCGGCACGTCGTCCATGGTCGCTTTGCGAATGGCGTGCACCCACAGCTCCCGTCAACCGGCCAATCCAGGGGCACCGGCTCAACGCAGCACGCCCGGTGGCCCTCCTCCAATCGTATAACGCCGGGCCGGTACGACAAGGCACCCCCTTCCGCCCGGGCCGGACCGGCAGGACCCGCCGGGGGGGGCGGAAAACCGAAGAGCGGTCGCCACGGCCCTCCAAATGCTCCCTAAATCCGGATCGTCATTGACGATTGACGCGATTTACGGTATGGAGAGGGGCGACGTTCAAGTTCAGCCGCCATGTTGTGGCGGAAGGAGGCCCGGGTCGCGGTCCGGGGTGTTGTGGTCCGGCTCACGTGGCAGAACCGCCCGTCTCCCCTCCCTCATCCGGTCATCCTCGCAGGAACCCGCGCTTTGGGTGCGCGCCGTCCAGCCTGTCCATTGGAGGCCTCAAGCTCATGGAGTTTCAGGACAAAACCATTACGTGCGTCGATTGCGCGAGCCCCTTTACCCACAGTGCCGCGGATCAGGCACGTTACGCCGAAAAGGGCTTGGGCCACGAGCCGAAGCGCTGCCCCAACTGCCGGGCGAAGCGCCGCGCCAAACAGGATGGCGGGAGCCCGGCCGGAACCGTGACGGGTGCGGGGGCGGGGTCCGATCGCCCCTCTCCGTCGCGCAGCGGCGGCCGGGCCGGGCGGTTCTTCTCCGCCAACAGCGATACCCGCGGACGCCGCGAGTTCTTCCCGGCCACCTGTGCGGCCTGTGGCAAGCAGACGACGGTCCCCTTCCGCCCGGTCGAAGGCCGGCCCGTCTACTGCCGCGATTGTTTCCAGGCTCAGAAACGGTGATGCCCTCTCGGGATTGAGCCGGGAGGCGCAGCCGTCGACCGCCCGGCGGCCCGCCGCAGGCGCGTTTGAGTGGCCGGCACGATTCCGCTCGCCCGACGAAGCGGTTTCCTTCGAGCGTCTCGCGTCATGGACCGATCTGGGACGGGCGCACACGTGTCAGTCACCTTCGAAGACATCCTCGCCGCCCGCCAGCGCATTCGCGGCGGCATCTATTTCTCGCCCTGCCCCGACTCGATCCCCCTGTCGGAAATCACCGGCTCCGAGGTGTACTGCAAGCTCGACTTCCTCCAGCGAACCGGCAGTTTCAAGGAGCGCGGGGCCTGCAACGCCCTCATGCTGCTCCCGCCAGCCGCCCGCCAGCGCGGCGTGATCGCGGCTTCTGCCGGTAATCACGCCCTGGGACTGGCCTACCACGCCCAGCGGCTCGGGATCCCCGTCACCGTTGTGATGCCCGAGTTTGCGCCGCTCATCAAGCGGACCACCTGCCGCCAGCTCGGGGCGACCGTGATTCTCCACGGCCAAACCTTCGACGAAGCCAAAGCCGTCGCCCAGTCGATGGCCGCGAACCAGGGTCTCACGTATGTGCACGGCTACGACGACCCGGCGGTCATCGCCGGCCAGGGGACCATCGCCATCGAGATCATCGAACAGGTCCCAACGCTCGAAGCGATCGTCGTGCCCATCGGGGGTGGCGGACTGCTGGCCGGCATTGCCGTCGCGGTCAAACATCTCCGGCCAGACGTGGCCATTTACGGTGTCGAGCCCCGCCGTGCGGCGAGCTTTACCGCGGCACTCCGCGCCGGTCAGCCGGTGGCGGTTCCCTTGCAGCCGACCCTCGCCGACGGTCTGGCGGTTGCCGTCGTCGGCACGAATGCATTCTCCATTGCCCGCCCGCACGTCGAACGCGTGGTGGTCGTCGATGAGGATGAGCTGGCCATCGCGATTCTGCGCATTGTTGAGCTCGAAAAGACGGTCGTGGAGGGTGCCGGTGCGGCGCCGCTGGCCGCCCTGCTCTCGGGTCGACTGCCCGAGCTCAAGGGCAAGCGCGTCGTGCTGCCTCTGGCCGGCGGAAACATCGACCCGACCATTCTGAGCCGCGTGATTGAGAAGGGTCTGGTCGCCGATGGCCGGCTCTGCCGATTCACCGCCCAGATCAGCGATCGCCCCGGCGGTCTGGCCCGTTTCGCCGCCCTCATCGCCTCCACCGGCGCGAGCATCAAAGACATCGCCCACGACCGCGCATTCGCAGGCGGCGACGTCTCGGCCACCAACGTCGTCTGTACGGTCGAGACCACCGACCGCACCCACATCGACGAACTCTACAACCGCCTCCGGGCCGAAGGCGTCCTCTTCGAGCCGGGTACGCCCTTCAATTGCGGCACGAAGAGCCGTGAGTTGTGACCCGCTGATGGTCACCGCCTCGCGACCCGCGCGGCCTGCATGCCGCTGCGATGATCCCCCCAATTTGTCTCATCACAGCGCCGGCTCCTCCAGCGGCACCGGACAGACATGGCGGCGCCCGCAACCCTCGCAGTGCCGCCCCTCCCAGATGGCGTTGTATTCCTCCAGCACCGCGTCGATCAGCGCCGAAGACCGCGTGCAGACGCCGAGCTCGAAATTGCGGCGCGTCGGCCCCTTGGCCCCCAGCCCGGCCCCGGTCAGGTTGGCACTGCCCAGGTACATCCACGCCGCATCGACGATCACCACCTTCGCGTGCAGCCGCGGGCATCTTCGGATGGTGACGGCCTCGGGCAGCTCGCGCTTGAGTTCGCGCAGCGCCGCACTGCTCGGCACGCCGCTGTGCAACAATCGCACCTCAACGCCCCGCTGTGCGAGCCGTCGGAAGACCTGCACGATCGACGCCGCCCGGCGCCCGGACGCGCTCGGCACCAGCATTGCTTTGAAGTCGGCCGTCGCCACATCGATGCTGGTCTGGGCTTTGAGCAGCCCTTCCCGCACCACGCGCGCAAAATGCTGCGGGCCGATCACGAGTTCGGCTTCGCCCCGCGCTGCCGCGGTGGCCGGCTCCAGTGCTTCCGACGGACGAGCCATGCCCGTGAGGTATCGGCCGAAATGCCGATCGGTCAGAACATGAACTGAAGCTGGGCCCCTGCCCGCGTGGAGTTGGGCACCCGGAACGTGTCCGTGCGCTCCGTGCAGAACGGCCTGTTCAGCCCGTGCCGCCGCGCGGAGAGGTCGAACAGCTCCTCGACCGACATCCAGTACGTCCCGGTGCCGTGCATGCGGTGGCCGAACCGGGCATCGTAGAGGCGGCCGCCACGGATCTCGCGGATACGGTTTTCGATCCGCTGCGCCCGCAGCGGAAACACATCCCGAATCCGCGAGAAAAACACCGCCTCCACGCTGCCCGGCAGACGCAGGGCGATGTGCCCCGCGGTTTGTGCCCCGCAGTCGGCGGCTCGCGCCAGCAGCTCGGGGACATCGTTGTCGTTGAGACCGGGGATGATCGGCGCCACGATGATCCCGACCGGAATGCCCGCATCCGCCAGCCGTCGCATGGCCTCAAACCGCCGCTCCGGGGTCGGTGCGCCCGGTTCGATCGTGCGGGCGGTCTCCGCGTCGCGAAACGGAATGCTGAACATCACGCTCACCGATGTCACCCGGGACAGGTCCGAGAGCACGTCGATATCGCGGCAGACCAGAAACGACTTGGTCACCACGCCCACCGGGTTCCGGAACGTGAGGCACACTTCCAGACACCGCCGCGTCAGCCCGTACACCGCCTCCAGCGGCTGATAGCAGTCGGTCACGCCCGACATCGCAACCAGCTCACCCGTCCACCCCGGCTGACGGAACTCCTCGTCGAGCCGCTCGGCCGCATTGGTTTTCACGACGATCCGGGTCTCGAAATCCGTCCCCGCCCCGAAGCCCAGGTATTCATGCGTCGGCCGGGCATAGCAGTACACGCAGCCGTGCTGACACCCGCGATACGGGTTCACGCTCCAGCGAAACCCCACGTCCGGACTGTCGTTCTCCGACAGGATCGACCGCGCCTGCTCCTCGTACACCTCCATCTGCACTGGCGGCGGCGGCTCGAGCCACTCATGGTGCGTCGACTCGTACGGATTCGGCGGATTATCCAACCGCTTCATGGTCCACCCTCACCCGCGCCATCCCCACCCCTGTGGCCGGCACACTATATTAGGTAAATGTTAGGGTTGTCAAGCGCTTTTTCTGCTGCTTTGAACTGACCCGATCGCTGTAGGCCGCCCAGGCTGCTGCATCCGCCCCGCGCCCTATGGGCGGTGAAGCATCCGGGCTAATATCCCGCCATGTTCCGCACATGCCTGACCGACTACATCCAGCCGCCGCTGACCATTGAGGAGACGGCACTGGCCGGCCTCTCCAGGGTCGATTGCCTCCTGGCCCGCAGGCCGGGCGACGTGGTCGAGCGTGGAGCCGATGCCGACGCCCTGATCGTCTTCCACGAGGTCGCGATCCCTTCAACAGTCGTTGAAGCGTTGCAGCGTTGCCGCGTGATCGTGCGGGCGGGAGCGGGCTACGACAACGTCGACCTCGCGGCCGCCGGACGGCGCGGCATCGCGGTCTGCAATGTTCCCGACTACGGCGTTGACGAGGTGGCGGACCACGCGATCGGGCTCATGCTGGCGTGCAACCGGGGGCTGCTGCTGGCCGAGCGGCGGCTGCGGCACCGGCTCGAGCCCTGGAATTACCTGGCCGTCGCCCCGCAGATCCGCCTGGCCGGCGCAACCATGGGCATCATCGGCCTGGGCCGCATCGGCACCGCCACCGCCCTCCGCGCCAAGGCCCTGCGCATGCGCGTCTTGGCCTGCGACCCGTACATCCCTGCCGGCATCGACAAAGCCCTCGGCGTCGAGATGGCCGACCTGGACGCGCTCCTGCGCGACAGCGATGTGGTGTCGCTGCACGTGCCTCTGACCGACGAGACGCGGGGCATGATCGATGCGGCCGCCCTCGCGAAAATGAAGCCGACCGCCATCCTGGTGAACACCTCCCGCGGCCCGGTCGTGGACGTGGACGCCCTGGCCCACGCGCTCGAGCAGCGGCGCCTCGCCGGGGCCGGTATCGATGTCCTGCCGGCCGAACCGCCCACCGGCGACATGCCGCTCATCCGCCTCTGGCAGCAGGACCACGACCCGCCCATCAACCTGGCGATCACCCCGCACACGGCGTTCTATTCAGAGGGAGCGCTGGTCGAAATGCGCCGCAAAGCCGCCGAAGAGGTCGCCCGCGTCCTCCGCGGCCAGCCCCCGCGCAACTGCGTCAACCGCCACCACCTGCGGTGATTCCCGGACTGTCTGGCATGGGGATCTTGGAGAACGAGGAAAGCAGTAAGAGCGGGAACCGTCTCGGACTGAGCCAGGAGATCAGCCGGAAAGGCCCCCCCCGCCGCCACCAGGCGAATCGGCAAGCTCCCGGTTCATTTATTTGTATTTGCGATCGGACTGCGCCGACCGATAGAATACGACATATGGTGACTCTCAATGCGCATTTCGACGGCAAGGCCATCATCCCGGATGAACCGACCGGTCTGGCGGTCGGAACACGCTTGCGCGTGACGCTTGAGCCCATCGAACCAACCGCGGTCGAACCGACCGCGGAACCGCAGCGTTTCCGACCCTTGAGTATCCACATCGCCCCCGAACTTTCGAATGCCATCGCACAGGACCCGGAGTTCGATCTCCAGGAATCATAGGTCATGGCGCTCGACCTTCCGGATGGAACGGCCTGCTTTATAGACTCGACGATCCTCTATTATGCTCTCGTTCCAACTCTCGGGGCTTCCGAGCATTGCCTGCGGTTCCTCGACCGTGTCATGGCCGGCGACCTCTCGATTTCAGTGAGCGTCCCGGTTCTCAGTGACACCGTGCACAAGGTCATGATCTCCGAGGTAGCGCAGTTGACCGGCCGGGATCGCGCCGGCTTAATCGGCTACCTGAACCACCATCCTGAGATCATCGCCCGACTGGTCGAGTATCCGGTCGCGATGGAACGACTGAGCATCGTGCCGATGAACGTCCTTCCTGTGGACGCGTCCCTCCTCCGCGAGGCCATGCGCCTGGGCGTTCAGCACCGTCTGCTCACGAACGACGCCCTGATCGTGGCGATGATGCAGCGTCACGGCCTGACCCACCTGGCCACCAACGACGATGACTTCGACCCCGTCCCCGGATTGACCGTCTGGAAGCCCCGCTGACACCGCTTCCGGCATGCCAGCGAATGCCGTCGTCGCGGTGTCACCGCGCCCGCTCGCGCTTTGCCCGCACCCATTCCTGCAGCCTGGCCAGCGGCAGCGTGTTCACCACGCGCTCGCGGAGGCACCAGCCCCGCCGCGCGGTCTGCACGCCCAGCGAGATCTGCTCGAGCTCGCCGGTGGAATGCGAATCGGTGTCGATCGCGATCCAGCACCCCGCGTCCATGGCCATCCGCACGTGCACGTCCTTGAGGTCGAGCCGCTTATAGGAGCTGTTCACCTCCAGCGCGGTGCCCGTCCGTGCGGCCGTGCGCACCACCTCCTCCCAGTCGAGGTCCATCGCATCGCGCTGGCCCAGCAGCCGTCCGGATGGATGCCCCAGCACGCACACGTACGGATTCTCGAGCGCGGCGATTGTGCGTTTCATGAGCCGCGCGCGGTCCTGGCCCTGGGCGGCGTGGATGCTCGCCACCACCCAGTCGAGCTGGGCGAGCACCTCGTCGGGATAATCAAGCGTACCGTCGGAGAGAATGTCGCACTCGGTCCCCGCCAGCAGCGTGATGCCCTTCACACGTCGGTTCATCTCCCGCACGCGGGCCGCGTGCTCCAGCAGGGCCTCGATCGACAGACCGCCGGCAATCACGGAGCTGCGGGAATGATCGGTGATCGCGAGGTACTCGTACCCCAGCGCCTGGGCCGCCGCGACCATCTCCTCGAGCGTGGCCCGTCCGTCGCTGGCATCGGTGTGCACGTGCAGGTCGCCGCGGATGTGCGCCCGCGCCACCAGGTCACGCTCCTGCGGCATCGAATCAAACTCCCCCCGATCCTCGCGCAGCTCGGGCGGAGGGCACTGCATGCCGAGTGCACGGTAGATGTCCTCCTCTTGGCGCCCGGCGATCTGCTTTTCGCCCTCGAACAGCCCGTATTCGTTGAGCCGCCACCCCTTGTCGATCGCCTGCTGGCGCAGCCGGACGTTGTGCTCCTTCGAGCCGGTGAAGTACTGCCAGGCCGCCCCGAACGACTCGGACGGCACGACCCGCAGATCGACCTGGATCTCCCCGCCCCGCGATCTGGGCACCAGGATTGAGCCCTTCGTCTCGCCCGCCGCCCGCACGCTGCTCGCCTGGGGAAGGCGCGTGAAAGCCCGAATGACCGCCCCGCCCCCGGAGGCATCACAGAGCAGGTCGATGTCGCCGATCGTCTCGCACCCCCGGCGCAGCGAACCCGCGACCTCCACCCGTCCGGCGCCGGGAATCCCGCGCACGCCCGCCCGCACGTCTTCCGCGATTCTCCAGGCCTCGGCCAGCAGGGTCCGCCCCGAGGACGCGGCCAGAAACGCGATGCCCTCCATCAGCTTCTGCGCAGTCTTTTTGCCGAACCCCGGCAGCTTCTCGACCGCACCCGATTCGATCGCCGCCTTCAGATCCTCGATGCTGCCCACCTTGAGCTTCTCGTAGAGCACCGCCACCTTCCGGGGGCCCAGCCCGGGCAGCTCGAGCAGCCGGGGCAGCGCGGGTGGAAACTGCGCCGCCAGCTCCTGGTGCGCGCGGACCTCGCCCGTCGTCAGATACTCCTGGATCTTCTCAGCGATGGTGTCGCCGACCCCGGAAATCGTGCGCAGCTCCCCCCGCGCGGCCACCGCAGCCACGTCCTCGCGCAGCTCCTTGATCGCCCGCGCCGCCCGACGGTAGGAGTTGACCCGGAACGGGTTCTCCCCCTTGAAGTCCAGCAGATCCGCGATCTGGTCGAGCAGACTGGCCACATTCGCGTTCTTCATCCGATCCCCCTTTTGGAGTGCGGCAGCCCCGACGCCGCTTGGGCTTCGGCGTGGAGCGCCCTGCCCGAAGGAGAGGGCAGAATCAGGGCGGTCATCTCCCGCGCATCCGGCGGCTCCGCCGCAATGGAAAGCGGCGTCACAGCCGCCGCGCTCCCAATGTGACGCCGTTGACCCGCGCGCCGATTCTGGGGTATTATAGAGCCTCCGGTGCCGGTGCGGCGCCGGTCCGTTCAGCGAAACGTCTGGCATGCTCACACTGGCCGAATTGGCGGATTTCCTCGGATCGCAGAACATCCCGTGCGAGGTGGATGGCGACGCCTCCGTTCGCATTCATTCCGTCGCCACCCTCGAAGACGCCACCGACGGCCAGATCAGCTTCCTCTCCAACCCGAAGTACGAAAAAGATCTAGTGAGCACCAGGGCGTCCGCCGTCCTGGTTCGCCCCGAGCTCCAGGCCCCGCGCCGCATGACCCTGCTCCGCACCCGCGATCCCTACGCCGCCGTCACCGCTGCGATGGTGCGCCTCCACGGCTACCGGCACCACCCGGCCTGGGGCATCGCCGCCGGAGCCTGCATCGCCCCCACCGCCCGCATCGGCCCGGCCGCCAACATCGCTCCCGGCGTGCACATCGAGGACGACGTGCAGATCGGCGAGAACGCCACCATCTACCCCGGCGTCTACATCGCCCGCCGCTGCCGCATCGGGCGCGACGTCACGCTCTTCCCCAACGTCGTCATCTACGAAGACTGCGTCCTGGGCGACCGCGTGACGATTCACGCGGGCACGGTCATCGGCGAAGACGGCCTGGGCTACGCCCCCGTCGGCGAGAAGTGGGTCAAGATCCCTCAGATCGGCAACGTGGTCATCGCCGATGACGTCGAGCTCGGCGCCAACTGCACCATCAACCGCGCCACGCTCGGCAGCACCATCATCGGCGCCGGCACCAAGTTCAGCGACCTCATCGCCGTCGGCCACGGCACCAAGATCGGCCCCGACTGCATGTTCGTCGCCCAGGTCGGCATCGCCGGCTCGGTCACCGTGGGCCGCCACGTCACCATGGCCGGCCAGGCCGGCGTCGTCGGCCACATCGCCATCGGCGACAACGTCACCGTCGGGGCCAAGGCCGGCGTCACCAACTCCATCGAGCCGGGCATCACCGTCCTGGGCGCCCCGGCTATCCCCATCCACGAATGCAAACGCCAGGTCGCCGCCCTCCAGAAGCTTCCTCAGATCAAAAAGGAAGTCCTCCGCCTCCGCAGCGAGTTCGGCCATCTGCTCGAGCGGCTTGGCTTCAGGCCGGCGCCATCGAACGGCGAGGACAAACCGCGGTAATGCCCGCGTATGGATTGTGGACCCGCGCAAACGCAACGTGCATGTTTTTGCCGACGATGCGCCACCGCGGGTGCTCGATGAGAACAGCATGGTGGCTGATGAGTTGGTCCTGCCCGGGCTTTCCTGCAGGGTCGCCGAGTTCTTCGAGGACTGAACTTCAAATGTGTGCTCTCCGATGCCGGTGAGGCCCCCGCTTCCGCAACTGTCCGACCAACGCTAATCTCATCTGCGTGAATCTGCGTCCTTCTGTGGTTTCAATGGATACTCAGCGTACCCCCCTCGGCATCATCGCCGGCGCGGGGCGGTTTCCGTTCCTCGTCGCACAGGGCGCGCGCCAGGCCGGACGGCCGGTCGTGATCGTCGCCCTCCGCGGCCTGACCGACCCGTCCATCCGCGAGCTGGCCGACCGATTCCACTGGTCGGGCGTCGTACGGCTGGGGCGGTGGATCCGCATTTTCCAAAAGCACGGGGTGCGCGAGGCCATCATGGCCGGCTCGGTTCGAAAGTCGGAGATGTACGGCCGGTTCCGCCTGCTCCGCTACCTGCCGGACTGGACGAGCATTAAACTGTGGTTCTTCGAGGTCGCCGACCGCCGCAACGACACGATCCTGCGGGCGACGGCCGACCACATGCAGCGCCGAGGCATCACCTTGACCGACTCACTCCAATACTGCCGCGAACACCTCCCCGGCCCGGGCGTGCTCACGAAACAACAACCCTCGCCCGCCCTGCTGCGCGACATCGAGTTCGGCTGGCGAATCGCCAAGGAGATGGGCCGCCTGGACATCGGCCAGTCC
This sequence comes from uncultured Planctomycetales bacterium, assembly GCA_964591605.1. Classification (GTDB taxonomy): domain Bacteria; phylum Planctomycetota; class Phycisphaerae; order UBA1845; family PWPN01; genus CAYLLT01. The sequence continues at coordinate 16,927 of CAZQEN010000013.1, read as the reverse complement.
ATCGCCGTCAAGGAGCAGGAGGTCATCGCCGTCGAGGCCATCGAGGGCACCGACCGCATGATCGAGCGGGCCGGCCAGCTCTGCCGCCACGGCGGCTGGACGCTCATCAAGGTCGCCAAGCCCAACCAGGACAACCGCTTCGACGTCCCCACCGTCGGCCCCGATACCATCGAGAACCTGCACAAACACGGGGCCAAAGCGCTCGTCATCGAGGCCGGCAAAACGCTCATGATCGATCAGGATCAGGTCGTGCAGCAGGCGGAAAAACGAGGCATCGTCGTCGTCGCCCATGCGGCGACCGACTGAGCCGCACGACTGAAAGCCGTCGCAATCCTCTGCCCGGAATCGACTCGTCTCCGAAGGCCCGCTGACTCTCTCGCTTTCTCACTTTCCCAGCTTCTCACCTTCTCACTTTCCCGCTGGCCGCGCCCGCCCGCCCGCGTTATCCTCATACGGTGGCGTGACTTCGCATCTGACGGAACGCACACCATGGCCAAACCCCTCAGCACCGAAGAGATCCAGTCCGCCGAAAACATCTTCCGCGAGTACCTGCGCGACCGGGGCCTCAAATACACCGGCGAACGCCGGGCCCTGATCCGCGAGGTGCTCAGCAACGACAGCCACTTCGAAGCCGAACAGCTTCTCATCGCCCTGCGCCAGGCCGGCCAGCGCGTGGCCAAGGCCACCGTTTATCGGACCCTCCCACTGCTGGTGAATTGTGGCATCATCAAGCAGATTCAGTTCGGCGACAAGATCGCCCGCTATGAGCACACCTTCGGCCAGGACCCCCACGACCACATGGTCTGCCGCCGATGCCGGCGGATCATTGAATTCGACAGCTCCGACGTGGTCCAGCTCCGCGCCCAGATCGCCGCCCAGCACCGCTTCCACGCCGTCTCGCACCGGCTCCAGATCATCGGCCTGTGCTGGGAATGCACGCAGGCCTGCCCCGCCGCCCAGCCCCCCGCCCGATAAGACGCGGCCCTCCCGGCTGCTTTCATGCGGGGGTTGCCCATCAGGATGGAGATGTGCACGCCAGGGGTGACAAAAACGGCCCACAGCTCAGGCCGACCCGCCTGAGGTCCGTCCAGACAAAGAGCATCCGCCTCAGCACAGCGCCATGTACGTGAGGACGAACAGGACGATGATCTTAACCTTCCGGGCGAAGAAATCGGTGATGACGGCGGTCATCGCACTGAGCCTCCTTCCACGCTCCCAAAAGGGCCACAGCACTCGCCGTACCGAAGATTCTACCCCGGTCCCGGCCGGGAATCGAGTCGCCAAGTCCTTGTCAGACAAAAAGTAAAGACAGGGCAGCCTCGACGAGTGAATCTGGAGGATCTGTAGCAATTGTAGGGCCGCGCGCCCGGAATCCATCCGTACAGTCCGGAAATGCCGGAGCCAGCAAATACAGGTTTTAGATGGCATAATACTCTGATCGGGCTCCTTCCCGTCCGCCCCTTCGATCTCTGTTCCACGTGAAACAACCGCGAGCGAGCCATCGCTGATTCGGTTGGAGTACCGGCGATCCGTTGAGACGAACCCGCAATCGTGCCGCCCTTGGTGCTGCACACCGCAGAGCTGCCGAGACCCGAGACGCTACGCTGCGAAGCATCACTCCGGTCCGTATTCCTGATCGCTGGTGTCAGCCTCCGTCCGAACAAACCGGCCCGATGCGGGTACAGTGTGCCATCCGCACGCAACCGCGCCCCACGGCCTCCGGACTCCGGTCAATGCACTTGCAGGGCGTCTCGCATCCCGATATCTCCAGGCATGCCCGATTCTCTGGCATTGGTGACACCGGGTGGAGCCGGCGGGGTGCCCAGTGCGGCCAATCGAGCTCTTGAATCTCAGATCTCAAATCCCAGACCTGTCATCCTGGCTCTGTCAACATGCTTCCGCGACCACAGCCCCGAGGAGGCCATGGCTTCCCGATGCTCCGAACGGATGCCCCCCGCCGGCCCATGTTCCACGTGAAACAGGATTTCTGTTGACCCCGGCCCCGAAGCGGATAGGATGTCCACCCAACGTCCCGTAGGATTCCTCTCCACGGAAGGAGCTCACCATGCAAAAGCCCGTCAAGCGTCTCGGCCGCGGTCTCAGTTCTCTCATCTCCGTCCCTGAACCCATTCT
>CAZQEN010000013.1:0-14784 GCA_964591605.1 uncultured Planctomycetales bacterium | reverse complement strand
CCCGCCGGTCTGCCGGCCGCATCGCCCGGCACGGCACCGCCGCCCGGACCAGCCAGGATCCCCGTGGATCGCCTGCGGCCCAATCCCTATCAGCCGCGTAAGGACATCCCGCCCGACACGCTGCAGGCACTGGCCGACTCTATCCGCAAGAACGGCGTCATCCAGCCGATCCTCGTCCGCCAGAGCGGCCCCCAGAGCTACGACCTGATCGCCGGTGAACGCCGCTGGCGAGCCGCCCAGATGGCCGGCCTGTCCGAGGTCCCCTGCATCATCCGCGAGGCTTCCGACACGGAAATGCTGGAGATCGCCCTGGTCGAGAACATCTTCCGCGAGGACCTCAACGCGATCGACCGCGCTCTGGCGTACCGCCGCTACTGTGATGAGTTCTCTCTGACCGCGGAGGACGTGGCTCGCCGGCTGGGCGAAGACCGCACCACTGTGACCAATTACCTTCGCCTGCTGGAGCTGCCCTCGGAGGTCAAGGACTGGGTCGCGGCCGGAAAGCTCTCCATGGGCCATGCCCGCGCGTTGCTCGGCCTGAAAGCACCCGCCGATATGGTTCGGCTCGGTCAGCAGGTGATCAACGATGGACATTCGGTGCGAACCCTCGAAAAGCTCGTGCGGGAACGTCTCGAAGCCCGAACGGCGGTCACCAAGCCCAGCCCCGCGCCGGAGGCCAAGCGGCCTCAGATTCGCAATCTCGAGCAGCTCTTCATGCAGGCCACCGGCACCAAGGTGGAGATCCAGGAATCGCGGCGGAAGGGCAGCGGCAGGATCATCATCCACTACTACAGCCTGGACGACTTTGACCGCATCACCGAGCGGTTCGGCATCCACGACGGGTGAGCGGGCAGGGGGGACGTATGCATGGAGGGTTCTAGAGCTTTTAAGAGCTACCTGTCTTGTCTGCCGGCGAGCCGGTACCGGAAATCGCAGTGGGGGGCCCCGCCCAGGATGGTTTGCGTCCGCATCAGCTCGAGCTGCGGGTTGAAACCCTGCGATGCCGCGAAGTCGCGGCTGCAGCTCAGAATCTCTCCCAGCTCCGGGATGCCCAGACGCCGGTACATCTCCGCGTATCGGCAGCGCGTCACGTCAAACTCGTACCGTCGGTTGCTGTGTTCGAGCACCTTCAACTCGAGGGCCGCGCCCGTCGTCCAGCGCTGCGTCACCTTCTCGAACGCCTGCAGGTCACTACCGCCGAGTTCATGCGGCAGGGCGGCCGCCTGGTCGCGGGCGATCCGCGTGATCGTCTCGCGCAGCGTCTCGAGCACCTGCTCCCGGGGGAACCGCGCCGAGAGGGCGTCGACAAAGGGCGCCATGATCCGGGCCTCAATCTCCCGCCGGATGAGCAGCGGGACTTCGTTGATGCTCTCAATCACAAAGAACTCCAATTAGTGCTTACAGGTGTCTGGGGAAGTTGATGTCCGCGGTGCGCCGGCCCGGGTGCGGGCAGGGGGGTGAAGCGGCGCCGGACCCAGGTGCCGGTCCAGAAACGCAAACAGCCGGGAAGCATATTCGGAGGGATCCGTGGTGATGATGTTGCTGTGGGGCCCCGGCCCCAGCCACAGCGCGCTGGGGCCGTCCACCGCTTCATGAATGCGTCGCGAATGCGCGGCGGGCATGAGGATGTCCTCATCTCCGTGCACCACCAGGACTGGCCGTCCACCCAGCCTCTGCACCGCCTGCTCGGCCGACGCCGTCAGGAAGTTCGCCCCCGTCTGAGCGCTCATCAGGAGCAGCAGCCAGTCCGCAGCGAGCGGGCCGAGCACCGGCAGGCGTCCCGCGCCGTCGCGGGCCAGCTCGCGCGGCGAAGCGAACGGGCTGTCCAGCACCAGCGCGTCGATCCGAGGCTCCTCGGCGCCAGCCAGTGCCAGGGCCATCGCACCGAGCGAGGAGCCCAGCCCGACAATCACCCGCGATTGCTCCGGACGCTCCCGCTTGAGCCATTCTACCGCCGCCAGAACGTCCAGCCGCTCGTGAATGCCGTACGTGGTCACCCGCCCGTCACTGCCGCCGTGCGCCCGGAAGTCAAAAAACACGACGTTGTATCCGCGGTGCAGCAGGGGACCCAGGTACCAGACGAAGTTACCCTTGTTCGCCCCCGCTCCGTGGCAGATGACGATCGTCCGTTCCGCGCCCCGCTCCGGTACGAACCAGCCATCCAGGTACATCCCGTCCCGCGTCGGAATGCGAACCGATTCGAAGGGCACGCCAAACACCGACATCGGGTCCTGACCGTCCGCCAGTTTGCAGCGGTGGGTGACCACCACGCTGAGAAACAGCGGACAGAACACCAGTGCGGTGGTCGCCGCGCGGCCGGCCGGGATCAACCGGATCGGCAGCGGCACCGCGCCCCCGCTCCGCCGCCGCAGCCGGCCCCAGCGAACCCAGCGCTGCCCCGCGCGCCCAACCACCCGTGCCCATACCGCCCATCCGAGCCGCCATTCGATCGTAAACCACAATACGATAACCACTTCCGTCCAGATAACGCGGGCTTCGGCGATGTGGGCGACCAGGTGGAGTGCCCCAGCGATCAGCATCGCCATGATCACCACGTACGATAAAATCGAGGCAGGGCGGATGCGTCGGGAACGCCGATCGATTAAAAAGAGCACTACGGCGAGGAAAAGCGGGCCGACAGCGAACAATACACAGCCCAGAATCGTGCCCATGACGCGAGTCTCCGCCCAGAGGACGCAGCCGCAACGGGGAAGTTTCATCGGGCTGCAACTGATTGGTGGCAAAAGGGCTGTGAGAATGGCACGAAACTTGCTATAATCGGGTCCCAATGTCGCACTCGATGTCACAACACCTGTCCCTGGGTCTCCGGCAAGAGCAAAGGCTCACGCCGCAGTTGATCCAGTCGATGAACATCCTCCAGCTCCCGCTGATGGCGCTGGAAACCAAGATCCGAGAGGAGATGGAGCGGAACCCCGCCCTGGAGGACGAGCCGGAGGTCCCGGAGGTCCCCGAAAAGCCCCCGGCCGATCCGGATCTGCCCAGTGGCGAAAACACGACACAGGCCGAGGCCGACGCTTTCTCGCGCCTGGACCGGCTGAGCCGGGAATACGACTTCGACGAAGGCGACCAGGCCTTCGGCCGGGCTCGCCCGGCGGACGGGGAGCGCGACGCCAAGATGGACGCCATGGCCAACACGGCCAGTCGTCCGGAATCGCTCAGTGAGTACCTGCTTCGTCAGTGGGTGTTTGTCGAGGTCGACGGCCCGATCCGCCAGGCCGGTGAGCTGATCATCAATTACATCGAGGAGGACGGCTACCTCAAAACCCCGCTCGAAATGATCGCCGAGCAGCACGTGCCCCCGTTCACGCCCGCCCAGATGCAGGAGGCCCTGAGCTGGGTCCAGACGCTTGACCCGCCCGGCATTGCCGCGCGAGACGTGCGCGAATGCCTGCTCCTGCAGCTCGATCAGCTCGAAGACGGTGAATACGAGCTCGAACGGACCCTCATCGAGCACTTTCTGCCGGACATTGAGAAGAACCGCTTCCCCGCCATCAGCAAGGCCACCGGCAAGGATATCGAAGAGATCAAGGCGGGCGTGCGGAACCTGCGCAAGCTCCATCTGCACCCCGGCTACCTGGTGGTCGAACGCGAGGTGCCCACCATCTCGCCCGACGTGATCGTGGACTACGCCGACGACGGGGACGGCTACACCATCCGCCTGGCAAGAGGCAACGCCCCCCGGCTGCGCATCTCCGATACGTACCGGCGGATGCTCAGCGAGGTCAAGCACGACAAGGAGGCCCGCGAGTTCATTCGGCGCAATCTTGAGTCGGCCAGCGCCCTCATCGACGCCATCCAGTACCGGCGCAACCGCCTGTTCGAGGTGGCCAGAGATGTCGTCGAGCGGCAGAAGGACTTTCTGGACTACGGCCCTTCGGGCCTCAAGGTCCTGCGGATGAGCGAGCTGGCCGAGAAGCTCGGCTGCGACCCCTCGACCATCAGCCGGACCGTCGCCGACAAATACCTCCAGACGCCCCGCGGCATCTACCCGCTCCGCTACTTCTTCACCGGCGGCACCGAGGGCAGCGACGGCGAAACCACGAGCTGGGACAGCGTCAAGGCCCGGGTCAGGGAAATCGTTGATCAGGAAGACAGGAAGAATCCGCTCAACGATGACGAAATCGCCGATCGCCTGCAGAAAGAGGGAATCGAAGTCTCCCGCCGCACCATTGCCAAGTACCGCCAGCAGCTCAACATCCCCACCGCCCGCCAGCGAAGAGAATTCTGAGGTTTTACATCAGTTGGCCGGATGTTCGCGCATGTACGTTTCCCAGAAACCCAGACCCAGCGCTTCGACGTGGGCGTCGGCATAGAGCACATTGCACAGCTTGGCCCCGTGGTTGTCCCAGGCCTCCGGGATGTTGTTGGTGGCTTTCCCTGGTGGAGCCCCCACGACTTCGGTGCCGGTCGATCCGCCTTCGTCCGCGTCCTTCATGACCATGCGCCGCGAGGGCTGCCGGATGTTCCGCAGGCCCATCGGTTCGCCGTTGACCCGGCTGAACTTCTTGTTGAGCGGCCACCAGTTGACGGCCGTCACGTTGCTGTTGGCGAGCCAGCCGCCGTACTCATAACTCGTGCCGAAGCCGTTCACCTGCACGTATCCGGCCGCGGGAAGCTGAACAAGCTGCGTGACGAGCTGGGCGTGGAACTCGAAATCGTTGCGCCGCTGACCGCCCGTGAACACCTGGTACTCGAAGCCCTTGTTGTTGGGCGCCGCGACCCGCTCGATGCGCTGCGGAACCCGGACGCGATGCCGCGTGGCCGGGCAGGTGTACGTGGCGACGTTCCGCGTGTACCGCCGCATCCACAGCACGAGCAGGTTGTCGTCCGCGCCGGGATTGTCGAACCACGTCGTGCAGCCGATGTAGGAGGGCAGGGCGAAGTAACCCTTGAAGTCGTTCGCGTACTGGTGAAACGCGTTGCCGAAGTCGTGCAGGTTCGTCTGGCACGCCACCACCTTCACCTGGTCGCGGGCCTTCTTGAGCGAGGGGAGCAGGATCGCCAGCAGCAGGGCGATGATCGCCACCACCACGAGCACCTCGATCAGCGTGAACGCACGCGCGGCGCCGCCTGACCGGTGATCCGCTCTTTCGTCACGACGTGGAACCATGGCGGTTCCTCGCTTTCCGCCTTCGTGCGGCCAACGGACGCGTCCGGGGCCGCTTGCCCCCACGAGACATTCTCTCTGCGAACCTGTTCGATCACTCAAGTATACGACACGCCCACGGATTTGTCAACCGAATGAAGAGAATTGCGTCAACAGAGCATTCGGGCGCCAGCCGCTGTTGGCCGGACGGCATCGGCCTACCCTGACGAGCGCCTCTTTCGGTGATACGGTTTCGCTTGTCTGCGCCAGGCCCGGCCTTCAGGCCGGGTTCGGGGCGTCCCGTCGGCCTCGAGCCCGCTTCCAGCGGGCTTCTCTTCCTTCCTGGGCGCCGGCCTGTCGCGTAGGCCGGAACGAGAATGCCGGGCCTGGCGCACCCAGCACGAAACTCTCGTACGGAAAACGGCACTAGAGGCTTCCCGATCCATCACCGGCTCGCAGGCGAGAACAAACGACCCCGCAGGATGGTCGGCCCCGCAGGCATCGGTGCGTCTGTAGAACCCATCGAGGAAAGACCGATGGTCAACTCGGGCCATCCACCGCGCCGGCCATGCCATCGATACCTGTAGGTACTGCCAGTGACCACTATCCACACACAGCGCACGCTTTGACCTCGGCGTGCACCGCTTGCGTGAGAACCGACGGCGCGCCGCATGATTCATCAACCCTGTGTGGTCTCATGGTTCACGGCCGGCCCGGAGCCGGCCGGTGACGGCGGACCGACTCCCCGCCGAGGCGTTCGGCGCTTCCGACCGATCCGCGGGGATACCGCACCGCACCACCGGCCGCCCAAGCGCATGTTTTGCGCTCCACATGCCTCCCTCCGGGAACGCCAGGTCAACAAGCGGCGGCGCTGCACGATCATTCGCGGAGCACTTCCTGGTTCTGGAGGCTTTTCCTTTGAATTTGAGCAGATTTCAGTTGACGGAAGCGATCGTGTGAAGTAAGAAGAGCGCCGATCGGGGGGCAGGCAAATCGTGTAGACGTTTCTGGGTACAGTTCGCAGTCTTTTCTTGGGAATGCCGGCACGGTGACAGGGGGCGAGGGGAGGGCGCGTGCCGATCCGCATTCACTGCTCGGGAGAATCGGCATGAAACGCGCAGTCGCGCTCATGGTCGTCGGCATGTGCGCAGGCCACGGCTACGCCCTCAAGGTGGTCTCACACTCCGTCGCCGCGGATAACGGGAAGGACCGTTTTCTGTTCACGCTGGTGTTTGACCGGCCGCCCGATTTCTACCGCTTTGAAACCCTGCCGGGGGACAACCCGGACCTGCACCGTCAGGCGGATTCATTTCAGTTCAACATCGACCTGCAGAACGAGTCGCCCTTCCAGTGGGGCCTGGATGACGATACTGTCATCCGGGGGGAAGAGATTCACCGCCTGCCGCGGACCGACCTGGGTCCGGCGATCATCGGAAATCTGCCGATCCGCAGCGCCGGGCCGCCCTCGGCGGACCCGACGTCCGGCGGCTGGGGCGACGTCAACGCCGTCGTCCCGTTCCTGCTGATCGGACCGACGATGATCTTCGCGGCCGACACTTCGGCCATCGGCACCGGGACAGTGATCAACCCTTCTCAAGGAGTATTCAGTTACCGCCTGGAGGCATACGAGTACGGTGAGATGACCGACGGCGCCTGGGGCCGCAGCTCGCACCGCAGGATCAGAAACGCAGACATCGAAGCGGTGCTGTCCCCGGCCCCCGAGCCGTCCGCGCTGATGCTGCTGATGCTGGCATGGGGTGCACTGCTTCGGCGAAAGCCGCACCGCGCGGACATCCGCAGATGACGGGTCAGTCCCCCGCGCAAGATCCCCCATCTCGCGCCGCACGACGGGATGGGGTACCCTTTTGACACCCGCTCTCACATGCGATGGGGGGCAGGGGCCGCGCCGGATTCACGGGGTAATCTGCTCCAGTTTAGCCTCCCTCAGAAGCTCGGTCTCCATCGCCGGGCGCGTCGTGGACGAGGAAGGGGCCGCGTGCAGGCGGGGGTCGGACAGGTCGAGCTTGTACATCATCTGGTTGTAGTCGTAGCGCGGCGTCTGGTACGGGTTGCCCGAGAACGTGTTGCAGTAGGTGCCTTCGAAGAAGATGATGCGCCCGCCCTCCTTGTCGAAGTAGGGGTGGTGGAGCGGGTTGTAGAACGTGTAGTTGTGGTGCGTCACGATCTTGCGGCAGGCGACCCAGGGGCCCAGCGGGGTGGGGGCCTCGGCATACCAGAGTTCGCCCAGCACCGACGTGCCGAAGATCTCCACGAAGATCGCGACCCAGGCCTTGCGGTACGAGTTCCAGAAGACCGACCCGCCGTGAGCCAGGACGATCTTACCGGTCTCGACGTCGCAGAGCTGGATGAGCCCGTCGTGGGACTTCATCCTGCCCGATTTGACCAGCTCCAACTGGTCCTTCTGATTCAGCACAGGCGTTCTGTGCTTCCATGAGTAGCGCACGCGCCCGCGCGCGTCGCGGTCAAGTGCATCGTCCCGGCTTCTGGCGTCATCGACCGTCATTCCCTCCCGCAGGCACGTGAACATCTCGAAGTTGTCCAGGTTCTCGAAGAGTTTCGGCTCGGGGCGCACGCGCGTGAGCGGAAAGGGCGAGCAGAAGTAGATGTGCTCGCCATCCGCGCCGCGGGCCCGAAACGCACAGCCGCCGGGTACGGCCGGGTGCTTGAGTTCCCACGCCACCACCTTTTCGAAGATCTCCTTCTGGTCATTCCACCCGGCCAGGCCGCGCTCGTAGGTCTCCATCGAGGCGTCCTTGATCTTGCTGTAGGTCATCAGCAGGCGGTCGCGCCCCTGATCCTGAAGAACAATCGGCGCCGAGAGCCAGGTCGGGCCGCGCCCGGGAATCGGGGCCATCGCCCTGGCGAAACCGTCTTCGCGGATGAAGTAATGCAGGTTGACGCCGATTTCGGGGTCGTGGCCTCCGCGGCCCGGCAGCTCGAGCCACGCCCCGCTCATGTTGAAGTTGCCGAGCGGATACTGCGTCCAGTTCGTATCGCCCCAGAACCAGTAGAGCCGGCCTTTGTAGATCACGCTCTGGATGCTGTCGCAGCCGTGCACCTGGGCCTGCAACACGGGTTGCGTCGTGGGCGGCTTCTCGCCGAGCAGCACGCTGTCCCGATAGATGCCCCCGCCGGTGATGCGGTAGAGACGCTCCGCGATGTTGATGCGCTTGATCCTGATCTCCGCACTGCCGCCGGGGACGGTCTTGAGCCGCACCCCGGCGATGCCGAAGCCGTCCTTGGGGTATTCATAGCCGTGGCTGCTCACGCGGAAGTGAACGGTCTGGTCCATCAGCCCAGGCTCGTAGAAGGCGACCAGCCCGCTCGAATCGGTGTAGTAACGGACGTTGTTGGTGGTCTCGAGGGCGACGAGCGGAACGCCCCGGCCGGTCTGGTCATCGACCACTTTGATCTTGAAATAGTCGCAGGCTTGCGGTGGTCCGGCCAGGGCGGCCAGGACGACTGCCACGGCGGTGTACGTCGCGATGCCGATCATGCGTGCAGTCCTTCTGACGGGGGGGACGCGGGCCGCACCATCCGGCCGAAGCGCCGGCGCTGTCCTTGAAGCGGCCGCAGGCGACCGTAGTATATGACGCACCGGTCTCAGAGAAAGTTCAATTGAATGTCGAATGGCGGATAGACAGATGAACATCTTCATCTCGGCGGACATCGAGGGCGTCTGCGGCGTCATGGGCGCCCTCCACTGGGACCCGAAGGGCGCGCAATACGCGAAGGCCTGCGAATGGATGACACAGGAGGTGAACGCGGCCGTCGAAGGCGCGCTGGAGGCAGGCGCTCAGCGCATCGTCGTCAAGGATTCGCACAACGACGGCACCAACATCCCGCTCGATCTGCTCCACTCCGCGGCCGAACTCATCAGTGGGTGGGGTCCCCTGAGCAGCATGGTTGAGGGGATCGACCGGTCGTTTCACGCCGCGTTTCTGATCGGCTATCACGCCCGCGGCGCCACGTCCGACGGCACGCTCGCGCACACCTGGTCGGGCAACGTCCTGGATCTGCGCATCAACGACCAGACGGTCGGCGAGACCGGCTGGGCCGCCGCCTTCGCGGGGCACTTCGATGTGCCCGTCGCCCTGGTAACCGGCGATGACAAGCTGATCGCCCAGTGCGCCGAGGAACTGCCCCCGGGCTATCACACGGTGATGACCAAGAAGGGGTGGACCTACAACTCTGCCCACATGCGGCCGATCAACGAAGTCCGGCGTGACATCCGCGAGACGGCCGCCCGGGCGGTCCGGAGCATTCCCACGCTTGCCCCGCTCAAGCCGCGCCTCCCGGCGAGCGTGACCGTGCGGCTGCGGCACTGGGAACGCCTCCACTACTGCGCGGCCATGCCCGGCGTCGAGCGCCTCGCCGTCGACACCTTCCGCTTTCAAGCCGCCGACTTTGTGGAAGCGTCGAAGTACTTCGCGACCCTTCACCGGCTGGCCCGCCTCGCGTCGATGTAACCGTTGGGCTGCCCGCCTCGTTTCCGGGCGTGCTCAGGCAGGCCGGTCGTGTCGGGCGCGTGACACTTTGAGCGGGGTGGCATGGGTCCCGGCGCGCCGGGATACTCGCTGCCCGTGCCGAGTGGGTCACGGGCAGCGAGTACGCTGCCCATGCCACGCACCTGCCCCTGAACTCTAGATGCACCCCGGTCGTGCCCGGCAGTCGGCAACCTCTTACTTTCGGGAGCCGGTTTCTCTATAATCCAGAGATCCCTTGAGGTCGCGGAGTCATCCATGCGAGAAGAGTACCGTACGACGCATCGCCATCTTGCGCGCCGCCTGCTGGCCGCCGTGTTCTCGTGCCTCCTGATCGCGGCCAACGGCGGCGGGGCGACCAGCAACGTTCGAGCCGGCGAGGACGAGATGCACCACCGGGTGGCCGACGCCGTCCGGCGGTTAACGGACGTCAAAACCCGCGGCGGGCAAGCGCTGCTGCCGCCGGGGACGCGCCTGGATTCGGTGGTGGTGGACGACGAGCGGTTCGGTCACATCCGGCTGAGCGTGCCGGCCGGCGCCGCGATGCCGACGCTGTCGGAGCGCGACGCGTCCGATATCGATACGGCCCTTCACGCCGCGGTGACGCCGCGCGTCGACCTGGCGGGCCTGACTGTCCAGCTCCGCACCGCAGAGGGTGCGCAGCGGCCGCTGGCCTCGCTGGTTCCCCCGCCCGCGCCGCTGCCGCGCGAGCCGGAGCAGACTCTGGACGCCGATGCTCCCGGAGCGGACCAGAAGGCGATGGCAGAGCCGGGGCAGACCTCTCTCGGCGGGCCGGTCACCAACGCCGACGGCCGGCCCACCGGCGCCCTCAGCGGCGTCGTCGTGTTCTGCAACGCCGGCCACGGCTGGACGGTGAATGACGGCGAGACCGCCTGGGTGCTCCAGCGCCCGCTCCTGCTCAGCATGATCGAGGACTACGGGAACATCGATCAGCTCAACTACTTCGTGCATTACCTCTACAACGCCGGCGCGACCATCGTGCCCTTCCGCCCCGTGGGTCATCAGAACATCGAGATCGTTCTCGACAACGACGATCCGGGCGTGACCTACACCGGGAGCTGGTCCAACAGCACGGCTTCGGTGCGGTACGAGAACAACGTGACGGTCAGCGGCGTGAGCTACCGCTTTGCGACGGCCGGCGCGTCCGAAACCGCCACGGCGCGCTACACGCCCACCGTCGCCACTGCGGGGTTCTATCCGGTTTATGCCTGGACGCCCGACAGCTCCAACCGCGTCATTCAGACCTACCGGATCCGTCACAGCGGCGGCACCGCGGCGGTCAGCATCGATCACCGAGTCGTCGGCCGGGGCTGGATCTACCTGGGCAACTACCACTTCGAGACCGGCACCGCCGGATACGTCGAGATCACCAACCAGTCCAGCGTCTCGGGCGTCGTCGTCGCCGATGCCATCCGATTCGGCAGCGGCATGGGCGACGTGGACGGCGCCGGGACTCCCGGCGTCAGTGGGTACCCGCGCGACGAGGAGGCTTCACGCTACTGGGCCGAGAGCGAAGCCGGCATCAACGCCGACGGACTGCCCAGTGTCTGGAACTGCTGCGCCGATGACGACGACGACAATGTGGGCACGGCCGCCCGCTGGTCGAGGGAGATGAACGCCACGAACGTCAACGCCGACCGCTGGCGGCGCATCTACATCGAGTTCCACACGAACGCCGGCGGCGGGCAGGGCGTCACCGCCCTCTGGAACGACGCCGGCTTCGATACGACCAACCAGTTCCTCTATGCCAAGACATTGGGAGAGAAGGTCGAAGCCGACATGCTCGCCCTCGATGATCAGTTCGAGTACCCCTGGGCGGACCGGACGTCCAACACCTACAACGGCTCCACCAACTACGGCGCGATCAACCCGTCCAACAACGATAACGAGTTCGATGCGACGATCCTGGAAGTCGCGTTCCACGACGATGCCCAGGACGCGGCCAACCTGCGCAACGGCAAGGTCCGCGACGCGGTGGCCCGCTCCACCGTGCAGGGCATCATCACCTTCCTGTCCGACGCGACGACCTTTCCGGGCACACAGGTGCCGCTGCTGTTCGCGCCCGACCCGCCCGAGCAGGTGCGGGCCACGCATGACGGGGCGGGCAACATCGTGCTGTCGTGGGTGCCGGGTCCGGCGCTGCCGGCCGACCCGGCCAGCGGCCACGCAGCCACTGGCTACAAGATCTACCGGTCCAGCAACGGCTACGGCTTCGGCCAGGCCGTGGACGTGGGCAACGTGACCACCGCCTCACTGAACACGATCGCCGGCGGCGTCACGACGTACCTGCGCGTGGCGGCGTACAACGCCGGCGGCGAGTCGATGCCGTCCGAGACGCTGGCGGTGCGGCGGCCGACGTCGGGTCATTCGTCCGTGCTCGTCGTGAACGGCTTCGATCGCGTCAGCCGGCAACTGAACCCGATCCAGCAGATCCCCGCCGGGCAGTTCGAGCGGCAGATCCCGCGGCGGATCAACTCGTTCGACTACATCGTTCAGCACGCGGCCGCCCTGGATGCCGCCGGGATCTCGTTCGACAGCGCGTCCAATGAGGCGGTGAGCGCGGGCACCGTGGCCCTGAACGGTTACGGCGCCGTCGTCTGGATCCTCGGCCGCGAATCCACCGCGGACGAGACCTTCAGCGCAACCGAGCAGGCGCTGGTCACCTCGTACCTGAACGCTGGCGGAAGCCTCTTCCTGACGGGCACGGAGATCGGCTACGACCTGGTCGCCCAGAACGGCGGGGTCAGCTTCTTCCAGAGCACACTCAAAGCGGCCTACATCGGCGACGACGCCGGCACCTTCAGCGCGATCGGCAACGCCGGCTGCCTGGCCGGCCTGGGTGGAGTCGCCTTCGACACCGCCAGCGGCGCGCCCTACGTGGCCTCATACCCCGACCGCATCGCCCCGCAGGCCGGCGCCCAGAGCATCATGGCCTATTCCGGCGGCGCGGGCGGGACCGCGGCCATCCAGTATGAATCCGGCCTCTACCGGGTGGTCATGTTCGGCTTCCCCTTCGAGTGCATCGGCTCGAGCGCGATCCGCGCCGACGTGATGGCCCGCGTGATGGACTTCCTGCTGCCCGCCGGCAGCGGACTGCGGCCCGACTTCGACGACGACGGCGACGTGGACATGACCGACTACGCCCATCTGCAGGCGTGCTTCACGTCAGCCAGCGCGCCGCTGACGGCCGAGTGCCAGGACGCGAACTTCGACGCCGACTCCGACGTGGACGGGGTTGACCTGGCCACGTTCCTCAACTGCCTGACCGGCGCGGGGATCGCCCCCGACCCGACCTGCGACGACTGATCCGGCGCATCCCCGGCGGAGGATCGCCGGATATCACCTCTTGATGGAGTAACGCGACAACAGGGCCTGGAACGCCCGGGCTCGACGCTGCGGGCGGGCACGCGATGCCCCCTGCGCGGTCAGGCCGTCTTCTTGCGCCGCGGCGCGGGCGGGGTCTGGACGACGGGTTCGGCGATCGGGGCGGGCGGCTCGGGCGGCGCGACCACGGCGAGGCCGGCCGCCTCGACCACCGGCTCGGACGCCGCGGTCAGAGCGGCCTCCACGGCGGACTCGGCCGGAGCGGGGCAGGCCTCGGGCGTAGCGGCCGCCTGAGCCGGCGCGACGAGCTCGCGCACGAGCTGCTCGTAGTCGCGGGCGCCGTTGCTGTCGGGGGCATAGTCATAGATGCTCTGGCCGTAGCTGGGCGACTCGGCCAGCTTGATGTTGCGCCGGATGATCGTGCTGAACACGCGGGCCTCGGACCAGGGCACGGGCTTGCCGCGGTCGTTCTCGAAGAAGGCCCGGACGTCCTCGACGACCTCGGCGCCGAGCCGGGTGCCGGCATCGTGCAGACACACGACCACGCCGGTCACGGTCAGACCGGGGTTGATCCGGCGGACCAGCGCGACGGTCTCCAGCAGCTTGCCCAGGCCCTGCAGGGCCAGGTAGTGGGGCTGCAGCGGGATGAGCACCTCGGTGGCCGCACACAGCGAGTTGACGGTGAGCACGTTGAGGGAGGGCGGGCAGTCCATGAGCACGAAGTCGTAGAGCGAGCTGCGTCCACTGGCATTTGCTTTCAGATGCTGGTTGAGAAGCTCGCGGAGGAGGGTCTCGCGGCCGGGCGTGCCGCCCAGTTCGAGTTCGGCGGCGGCCAGGTCGATGCTCGAGCCGACCAGCCAGAGGTTATTGCCAGCCTTTACCCGCGCCTTGGCGATGCTCCCGGCGCCGGTGAGCAGCTCGTAGACCCCCGGCCGGCCGGCCGCCGGGTCCACGCCCAGGTGCAGCGACAGGTGGGCCTGCGGGTCCAGGTCGATGAGCAGCACCCGGTGACCCGCGCGGGCCAGACCCATCCCGACGTTCACCGTCGTGGTGGTTTTGCCGACGCCGCCCTTCTGGTTGATGATGGCAATGCGACGCATCGGACCTCCTTTCCCGATGGGCTCACCGCGGAAGACCGGATGGCACAGACGACGGCATTATATGACGGTCGCACGCCGATGCAACGGCATCGGCCGGCCCGTGTCCACGAAAAAGCCCACAGGCCGTGGTCTGTGGGCCGGGGTGGTTCGTGAGGCGAGGGCGCGGCGGGCCCGGGCTCAGATGTCGAATGCTTCCGCGCCTCCCTCGGTGAACTTGTAGACGATGACCGAATCGCACTGGATCTCCTCGCCCTGTCGGAAGGTGAAGGCCTCGTTGCCGTTGAAGATCCGCCCGCCCACGAACCGCCCCTGCGGATCGAGGCTGCGCTGCTCGGCCGCCTGGATCACCTGCGGGCAGTCGGTCAGCACCAGGTCGCAGACCTGGACCAGCGACGAGCACGTCACCGTCTGCTGCAGGCCGTCCACCAGAATGTCGAGTTGAACGTCGTTGTTGGTCTGGTTGACCACCCGGACGATCAGGTATTCCGGGATCGAGCCGAGCACCTCGCTGACCTGCTGATTGAGAACGGTGTTCACCGCCGAGGCAGGAGAGCACGCGGAACCGACGAAAAGGAGCAGATTGGGAAGTGCGGCCAGGAGCAGGACCCGGCGCCACAGGCCAGTACACATGATGAGCTGAACCACCTTTCCGTCCGTCTGACCGGGCAGAGGACGTTACCAATGTAGCGGCCCCAAGTGCCCCCGGCAACCGATGCCCGGGTCCGTT